>JACREK010000021.1 GCA_016218275.1 Candidatus Gottesmanbacteria bacterium
AACTTCTTTTGAAGTAATAGAATTTATCAAAAAAAATCTGCCGAAAAATTCTGTCATCCTCACTAATGAAAAAATGGGCAATATCATTCCGGCTTTTGCACCAACTGTGAGTTACATGGGCCATTTGAACCAGACTATGAATTATCCTGAAAAAGAAAAAAATGTCAATAACTTCTTCAGCGGCAAATGGACAGACGAAGAGGCAAAAAAGTTTTTAATAGAGAATGGCATCCGGTACGTCTACTACGGCTGGCAGGAAAAAGAACTGGGCTTGGATATTTCAAAATATCCATTTCTCCGGTCTATTTACAAAAACGAGGCTGTAGAGCTTTTCCAACTGCTTTCCACCTGTCAGGTGGAACAGATATAATCTTTCCTCACCATCAACTTCCACCATAATTTCGCGAGATTAATTCCTGTAGCAAAAAGTCTCCCGAAATTGAAAAACTGGCTTTTGCCGCTTGTCCGCCAAAAGTGGTGCACCGGCACTTCCGCAATCTTATACCCGTGATAATCTATTTTTTTAACCAATTCAACACAGATGGTACCTGTGTTTTCAAAAAGCCGCACCGCAGTGCGTCCTGATCCGCCAGCTGGCGGAGAAGGATCAAACACCTCACGTCTAACAAGCCGGAAATCGCAATCAGTATCCCGTATCGGTAGTCCAAAAGAAAATTTCACCAAATAATGGTAGAGTCTGCCGGCGGCAATTCGAATAATCGGATCCTGCCTTTTGATTTTATACCCATTTACCATAGCAATCCCAGGTTTTAGTGATTTATATAATTTTGCAAGTTCTCTAGGATCGTATTGAGCATCGCAATCGGTATAGAAAATAAGATCTTTCTTGGCGGCGGCAAATCCGCTCCTCAGCGCTCCCCCATATCCCCTATTCTTTTTGTGGTGAATAACTCTAATCCTTCTTATCCCCCTAATCCCCCTTATCCCTCCAAAAGATTCAACTATCATCTCCAACGCCTCCCGATCTTCTTTCTTGCTTCCGTCGTTAACAATAATCACTTCCCAATCATCCGTCAGTTTCTCAACTGTTGAGATCGCCAGCCCCACCAGACTCCCCACCGTCCCCCAATCGTTGAGAAATGGGAAAAAAATAGAGATGGAAGGTTTTTTATCTGCCATATAAGCAACTGGATAATACCAAATTAAAGAAAGTATTGTAAGATAGTATCATTGAGAAAATCCCAATGACAAAATCCAAAGATACAAATAAAATCCAAAGTTCAAAATCAAAAATATTTTAATATTTAATCATTTAGATTTTGGATTTGATTTGACATTTGAGCTTTGGATTTTGGATTTACATGAAGATATTACTGATCAAGTTATTTAATTCTAAAACCCTCTTTTTCCTTATCACAACTGCTATAATCTTAAGTCTCAATCTCATACCGTTAATCATGCAATTCCGCCATTCCCCTCCCGGCCGCACATTTGCTCTCATCCACAACAATGCCCAGGATTTCTTCTTCTACCAGTCTTTGATGAATGAAGGGGCAAACGGAGCCTGGCTGACATCCGATCCTTACACTGCCGAACCACATCAATCATCAATAATCTTTAGTTATTTTGTCTGGCTCGGCAAATTAAGTAATCTTTTAAATCTCCCTTATGCTATCACCTACCATCTGGCAAGAATCATTTTAAGTATTTTATTTCTACTTTCTATTTTCTACTTTCTATTTTCTACTCGCCTTCCCCATCCGCGTCTTACTTATCTTTTATTCCTTTTCGCAGCACCTTTTATGCATAAAATTGCAGATGGTTCTACTATTCCCTACATGAACTGGTGGACCGGCATGGATCCGATCCGCCGTGTTGCCTACCTTCCTCACCACATGTTTGGAGGGTTGTTTTTGGTGATTTCGATCATACTTATAATAAAATTCTTCTCCCTCTACGTCATCCCGACCGGAGTGGAGGGATCTCCCGCAATGAAGCTTCATGATGAGAGATTCCTCGACAAGCCTGCCCCGAGCGAAGTCGAGGGGCTCGGAATGACAAGGATGAAATATCTCCTCTGGCTGATATTTATAAGTGCTCTCCTGGCTTTTGTACATACGCCAAGTTTATTCATTCTTCTTCTTATTATTCCTCCTGCATTGTTTATTTATTTCATTTCTTATAAATCAATTTTATTAGGAAATTCCAAGCACCAAATCACAAATATCAAACAAGCACCAAATCACAAATATCAAACGCCTAAATTTGGGATTTTAAATATTGTAAATTATTTGGAACTTGGTATTTGTAATTTGAGATTTCCATTTGCCGGTTTATTGGTTTATTGGTTTATTGGTTTATTATTTCTACTATTCATGGTTTCCCAAACCCGCAACGGTTTCCCGTGGAGCCAGTATATAGATTGGGAAAAAAACCTACAGTTTCCTCTGGATCGTGAACTAATTGGGGCATTTGGCTTGACTTTCCCTTTTTCAATACTCGGAGCTTGGCAAGCTGTCAGATCAAAGAAATTCGAATATATCCTTATCACCTGTTGGTTATTTATTCCTTTTTTATTTATTCCAATTGCGCCAAAACTTGGCATATCCAATATAAGACTTATTCAAGGAATTCCGTATTTACCGCTGGCGATACTGGCAATAATGGGAATTACAATCTTGACACAAGATGTCATTCCGAGCGTAGCGAGGAATCTCTCAACTTGTTTGAGAAATAATCTCGCATTCGCGAGAGATCCCTCCACTTCGGTCGGGATGACAAGATTAGCCCAAAGTAGAGACTCAAATAATAACTTTATTAATAATTTATTTGCTTATTTGTTTATTGGATTATTTGTTTATTTTACTCTTCCCACCCTCCAATGGAGCCTACAAGATCAAGTCAGAGAGTATTGGCCTATCTTTGGCAACGTTTATCTTGATAATAGGCTTAATAATGCTTTTGCCTTTGTCAACCAAAATTTCCCGCCCAAAACTGTCACCCTTGGGACCTTTTATACCGGCAATTACCTTCCGGCTTTTACCCGAACGCTCTCTTTTATCGGGCATTTTGGTTATACCTATAATGTAGAGGAAAAACAAAAAAAGGTGATGAAATTCTTTGAAGGAAAGATGACGGATGAAGAAGCCAAAGAGTTTTTGATGAGCAATAAAATTGCTCTAATTTGGCAAGGCCCTGAAGAGAAACCCATATATAAAGACTATTTGTATCCGAAACTTCTAAAGCTAGTGTATGATAAAGAGGAAGTGACGATATATACGGTAGAATTTTAAGATTGAATAAGATTTCCATCACGATCATACTCTTTCAAACTTTTAGGGAAATCTACTGTAGCTTTTGAAATGTGAATAGTTCTGCTGTCGG
>JACREK010000022.1 GCA_016218275.1 Candidatus Gottesmanbacteria bacterium
CTGTTTGAGTAATATTATGACAGACGAAGAAAAAAATAAAACAGAAGAGTTGGAAGCCGTAAGCATTAAGCCAGAAGACAAGATTGTTGGTGATGATGAAGATAGGGATGAAGAGAAGGTGGAGAAGAGGAGTTTGTTTAGTCGTAAGTGTAAGAATTGCGAGAAAGTAGAAGTAGAGTGCGCGGAATACAAGGCCGGCTGGCAGAGGGTTTTGGCTGATTATAAAAATCTGCAAACCGAAATTGAAAAACGCCGCGGTGAATGGGCGCAGATGAGCGAAATGCAGGCGCTTGGGGATTTTTTGCCGGTTTTTGAAAATTTTAAAAAAGCGTTTAGCGTTGTAGAGACGCAAGATATTGCGTCTCCGTCAGAGAATTGGAGAAAGGGGATTGAACATATCATGAAACAGTTTGCCGATGTGTTGAAACAGCATGGGATTGAGGAAATAGAGACAGTTGGCAAGAAGTTTGACCCCGCACTGCACGAGGCGGCAGGAGAAGAGTCAGTTGATGGAAAAGAGGCGGGAGAGATTGTTAGAGAAGTTGCCGGAGGGTATAAGATGGTGGGAAAAGTAATTTGCGCCGCTAAAGTTATAGTTGCTAAATAAGTAATTAATGTTCAATTTTCAATTACCAATTTTCAGAAAAAATTTAAAATTTAAAAATTTTTTGAAAATTGTGAAAATTGGAAATTGGTAATTTTAATCAATTATATGTCTCTAATCCGTTGGGCCCCGGTGTGGGATCCGTTTGAGGATTTTGTGCCGGCTGTTGACATGTACGAAACCAAAGACGCGGTGGTGGTGGAAACCCCGCTGGTTGGCGTTAAACCGGAAAAAGTGGTTGTTACCGTTGAAAAAGGCGTTTTAACCGTGAAAGGCGAAAGCAAGAAAGAACACGAGGTTGATGACAAGAATTATTACCGCAAGGAAGTCCGCTCCGGCTCTTTTTTTCGCCAAGTCGCTTTGCCAGTTGCGGTTAAGGAAGATAAGGTCTCTGCAGAGTTCGCCGATGGCGTGTTAAAGATTACCTGCCCCAAGTCGCCACAGGTTGCGGTTAAAAAAATCAATGTTAAAATAATTAAAAAGAGTGATAAAAAGTGATTGGAAATATGTCAGAACGAGGCGGGCATAGTAATCCGGAGCAACCAAGAGAGACGTATAAGAAATTGTTTTTGAACAAGTGGAGCGCCTTGCTGGGTATTATTGTAGTTGCTTGGGGAATCAAGTTGGGACTTGATGAGGAAAAGACAGAAAAGATGAAAGACGAAGTTGAAAATACATTGCATCTGGATGACGAGGCATTACCAAAAGATGAAGAGGACGCGAGGCGCGGAGCTGAAGCGATAGAATCTCTGCACCGTGCTCTGCAAGATGCGATTGCGCGCCGTGAAGTGGAGGGTGGTGGTGCGGTTTCTCATGCGCCGGCTGAAGATGGGGCGGAGCCGAAGGTAGTTGAATCCGAGTTGGTGAAAGCAACCCCGCTTTATGTGGTTGTAAGAGAAAAATTTGATAACGGACTAGAATGGTATAAGAAATATGATCTTACTTATCCAGATGAAGAAACCGCTACAGATGAAAATTATGCGGCAATTCAGGATTACTTCAAGTCAGATTGCTCCGGTTGGACAGTGGAGCGAGAGAATCAGTGGGAATATAAAGCAAATTTTGGCGGTCATAATCCATTGTGGGTAAGGGTTGAGGAGGATGGCAGTTATACGGTTGGGTCGCTGACAGGGTTGGAGGATGAAAGGAATGTTGGTAGTATGGGGGAAATCGCCGAAGTGTTACGAGATAAAGAAAAGATTTTGAGCATGGTACATGAACTTGAGGAACAGCAGATGACCACGCAGGAGTTTAAGAAAAAGTTGAAAGAGATGGGCTATTTGCCGACTGGGGTGAAATAACGGGTTTTATTTTTAAGGAGGGAGTATTATGTTAAGTCCAAACAATTACGCGTTTATTGACAGTCAGAATTTGAATTTATCTATTCGCGAGCAGGGATGGATTTTGGACTTTGCTAAGTTTAAGCGGTATTTGGAGGACAGATTTTCCGTTTGTAAAGTTTTTTTGTTTATCGGTTTCGTGTTTGACAACCAGTCGCTCTATGTTTATCTGCAAAAACTTGGGTATATCTTAGTTTTTAAACCAACATTAATATTGCCGAATGAAAAAGTGAAAGGAAATGTTGACGCGGATTTAGTCTTGCACGCGATGATGGAGTATCCTAATTATAGCAAGGCTGTTATAGTGACTGGCGACGGGGATTTTCATTGTTTAATTGAGTATCTGGAAAATCAAAATAAAATTGAACGTTTGGTTATTCCGAATAAGTATAAATATTCATCGCTGTTGCGTCGTTTCAACACATTTATCACTTTTTTAAACAATACAAAAGACAAATTAGGCAAAATAAAAAAGGCATAACCGCGGGACGAAACCCTTTGGGTAGCCTTTCATCGTGATGAAGCTATTATAACAGTTCTTAACAATTTGTCAATAGGTGTGTGGATAAAGTTTTAACCCAGTCCCGTAGGTGCGGAACGATCGTTAGGCAGGCAGTTTACTGCCTGCTACGAGGATACAATATTTAAGTTAGTCCCGTTAGGGACGGATGAAAAATTGGGAAGCTATATGATTAATTTTTTTCAAAATGTAATGAACTGGGCGTATTGGTTGGTCGTCATCAGCACTATTTCAGTCATTATATTTGGCTATTGGGGGAATTATATAAATGAAATAAAAAAACAAAATAATGTTAAGCATTACGAAGAAAAAATTACACCAGCAGTTTTTAAAATTAAAGATAATAGTCGCGCTTATATAATGGGGGACGTTAAAACAAACATTGATACTATTGCGGACATTGATGAAAGTAGCTTGTATGTCCAGACTGGAGATGTTA
>JACREK010000023.1 GCA_016218275.1 Candidatus Gottesmanbacteria bacterium
ACCAAACATCTGATGAAAAGTTCTTTTATGGTGGATTTTATCTACAGATATTTTCCCATTCTGAATTTCCCCCACCGACAATATAGCGTTTTCTCCAGTGAGGAGCTGGCGACCATCTTTCACTTTCCCAATAAAACGGTAGAAACTCCCCATATCAATTGGGTAACCAGCAAACGTGCCCCAGCTCCCGCCAATACACCAACATCGGGTCTATATTTTGGCAAAAGTGTTTATCGGGGACTTTCCCGTCAGATTTATATGCAGCTTGATGACAGGAGGCGCCATGTCTATATCATCGGAAAAACCGGGGTAGGAAAGAGTGTTCTTTTGAAAGATATGATTTTGCAGGATATAAAAGCGGGACATGGGGTGGCGGCGATTGATCCTCATGGTGATTTAGTTGAAGGAATCTTACCCCTTATTCCGCCGGAGCGGGCTGAGGATGTAATTTATTTTGATCCCTCCGATAATGAAAGGCCGATGGGACTGAATATGCTTGAGGCATATACTGAAGACCAAAAACACTTTATAGTCACTTCCATAATTGGGCTAATGTATAAACTTTATGATCCAATGAAGACAGGCATTATCGGTCCGCGTTTTGAGCACGCCATAAGAAATGCCATGTTGACTGTGATGGTTGAACCGGGAGCATCTTTTGTGGAAGTGGTAAGAGTTTTGACAGATGCGTCTTTTGTACAAGAATTATTGCCTAAAGTGCAGGATCCAATAGTTCGGCGTTATTGGACAGATCAGATTGCCCAGACTTCTGACTTCCATAAGTCGGAAGTTTTGGATTATATCGTCTCCAAATTCGGCCGGTTTGTTACCAATAAAACAATGAGAAATATCATTGGCCAATCTAAAAGCGCCTTTGATTTCCGCAAAGTGATGGATGAAGGAAAGATTCTTCTGGTTAATCTTGCCAAAGGAAAGCTGGGAGAAGAGAACTCCAGTTTCCTGGGTCTTATCCTTGTTCCTAAAATTTTGGTGGCAGCAATGAGTAGAGTTGATACGCCAGAGGAGAAACGCAGGGACTTTTTCCTCTATGTTGACGAGTTTCAAAACTTTGCCACTCCTGATTTTGCCCAGATTCTTTCCGAAGCCCGGAAATTCAGATTAAATTTATGTGTTGCCAACCAATTTATCGGACAGATGGAAGAGGAAGTCAAAAATGCTGTTTTTGGAAACGTAGGTACGCTGGTTGCTTTTCGGGTAGGAGTAACCGATGCAAATTATCTGCAGCACTGGTATACTCCGGTTTTTACTGAAAGCGATCTTATAAATGTAGATGTCTATAATGCCTATGTGAATACTATTGTGGGGAACAAACCCGTGCCGCCTTTTTCGGTGGATATGAGGAAAGATATGTCAGCACAAAAGAAAATGGAGAACTCCAAAGTGGCAGAAGCAATTCTTTCTCTTTCCCGACTAAAATATGGTCGACCTCGGGAATTAGTGGAAGCGGAGATATCACAGAGAGCGAAGTTATAAGAAAGAGGTATCAAAGGTGATAGAAGTATCAAAAGTATCAAAAGCTAGAGATAAACGAGAAAAGGGATACCATAAACTTCTACTTTGGCAACGATTCAAAGAATTTATCAAGCTAGTTTACTTTCTTACAGAGAAACTACCTAAGGATGAGGAATTTGGATTAAAACCTCAAATGAAGAGAGCAATTGTTTCCGTAATTTCTAATTTTGTTGAAGGATATTTAAAAACTAGTATGAAAGAGAAGATAAGGTTTAATGAAATTGCTAAAACATCACTTCAGGAGCTTGAAGCTCAAGGAGAAATTTGTTTGATTTTAGGTTATTGGACAATGGACGATTATGATAGATTTGATGAAAAACGTGGAGAAGTTGCTTATTTATTATTTCGGTATACTGCTCAAATTAAGTAGCTTTTGATACCTCTGATACATTTCCTTCCTTTGATACTTTTGGTATAATTCCAATACCGGACGCGTAGCTCAGTGGTAGAGCGTTTCTCTTATAAAGAAAAGGTCCTTGGTTCGATCCCAAGCGCGTCCACAACTACTAAATCCAAGCATCTTCACAGAATAGCTCCTGTAGGGAAATAGACTTGAGGTTAGAGAGGTGGTTCTTCTTCATTTAAACCACTATCATCTGTGTCTACAAACAGATCATGCATTTCTTCATTAAAGTCATCAAATGGGATGCCAAGTCGGGCTGCAGTGGTGTTGACGTCTGTATCGAAAGCCGCTTTGGCTTTGGGATACTCGTCAGGTTTATCAACTGCCGTTAATCCCACGTTTATCATCGCATGTATCAATCGTCGTATTTCTTTGCGGCATTCTGGTGTGTTGGGATTATTCATACAGGGGGGGCGAGTACAATATTTATCTGTTACTGGACAGAGAACGCGTTCAGCAGGCATACTTACAGCTCCTCGAGTTTGACGTTAGCAGTTGCTTTTTCCTTCACCAAATCCAGATATTTTTCCGTGGTGGCAAGGCGCTTGTGGCCTACCAATTGGCTAATAACAGTAAGTGGAGTGCCTGAAGACAGATGGTGCGCAATGAAGGTATGTCTAAGATCATTGACCTTGGCATTTTCGATACCAGCAATCTTAAAATACCGATCAATCGTAGTTCTTATATTTCTTACCAGAAGTGGTCTTCCTGTCTTTGTGACAAAAAGTGAAACGCCATTGGTTTTTGGTCTTATAGAGAGCCATTTATCCAAGGCCACTTTCGCGGCTTTATTGACAGGAATAGTTCGCTCCGGATGACTTTCGGCAGGTCTGATGGTAAGTTCTTTTTCACTGATATCTTCAAGTTTAAGAGCCGCCAACTCACCAATCCTTATACCTGTTTGCAGGAAAAGCTCAACTATGGCATGAGTGCGGATATCAGAGCGGCAGGCATCCCGAAGAGCCCGATATTCCATTTTGGAAAGAATCCGGGGCGGTTTTGTCTCATATTTGGGGTGACTGATTTCTGCGGCGGGATTAACGGTAATAAAATTCTGATTTTTCAAAAACCGATAGAAAGTCTTTATGGAATTGATTTTGCGGGATAATGATTTTGGGGTATAGCCATCTGCAGAGAGTTTTTTCAGAAATCCCTCAAGATCTGCTTTTTCCACTTCAGTTATGGCTTTTTTACCCATAGCAGAGAGGAAGGCAACTAACTGCTCAATGTCCTTGCTGTATGCTAAAATGGTAGCATGAGCCCGCCTATTATCGGTAAGATATTTAACGAATTGTTCCCGGGCAGAGGCAAGATTTGCGGTTTTATCAGAATTCATGGAGCCTATAATACAACTTGAAAGGTTTTTTGTCAAATATAACTTATGTGGCGCAATAAATTAGTTACATGGCTACTTTTAGTATTGGTGGTGATGCTCTCTATAAATGTGGCACGATCATGGGTAAAGATTTCGCAGAGAGCTGAGATTATCAGCCTCACTCAAGACAGACTGCAGCAGGCGAAAGATCAAAACGAGAGTCTAAAAAGAAAGTTGGCAGAAGTAGAAAGCCAGGAATATATTGAACGTGAAGCGCGGAATAAATTAAATAAAGGAAGGGAAGGAGAAATTGTTCTGATACTTCCTTCTGTTTCACCAATTGCCGAGCCTTCACCTACACCTATTGATACCTCTGCCAACTGGCAGAAATGGGTGAGATTGTTTTTGTAGGTGTTTACACTAAAAATTTGAAGCCACAAAGCTTAGCTTTGTGAATCCGCCATATGGCGAATTACTTCAAATTTTCAGTGCCAGGGGAGAGGATCGAACTCTCGACCTACAGTTTATGATACTGCCGCTGCTACCACTGAGCTACCCTGGCTCAACTTATTGTGATTATAATATAAACCTTCAATCAAACCAAGAATACGATAATATATATCAGCAGGTTTTGCTATTTTAACAGTCAATGTACCATAATGTTCGTTGTAATTTGGATACACTTTTTTGTTTTTTACTTTCTTAAAACTAGTCTTTGTAAATTGATTTAGTGGTATACCTGTAATCTCTGACCAGTATTTTTTTACGATTACTTCTCTTTGAGTGTGTATCTGGTTTATGCCTACGTAACAGCCTAATCTTGATAATGGTATTTTAAAGTACAACTTTAACCAAGAAATCATTAATTGGATAAGTTTTGGGTCAGAGTTGCAAAAAGATATTCTTCTCTGTTTTTTTGTTCCTTCTGCCCAATATATAGCTAAACCTGTAGCAAAAAATTCACCATGGTTTATATTCGAAAAATATTTTTTCCCCTTCTCAATCTCATCCTGTATTCGCTTCAATCGTCTGTTTTTCTGTATAAGCGCGCTTTTGAGACGACCTCTATCTGCACCAACTATTGTATGTTTTTGTAATTTTTCAAGTTGTTCAACAGTAAGAATAATATCTCTTACCCAAAGACTTACACTACTTTTAGAGACTTGTAATCTAGCTGCTATCTTATTAACGCTTACTCCCTTTTTACGTAACTCTCGTGCTATTATTCGTTGGTGATATTTAGCCATATTTAAACTTACAATAATGTAAAGTACTAAATATATATTAGTGGTTCGTTATAAGTTTGTCAATTGGAAAAACAGAAAATTCCTATAAATACTCCGACTGGAATAACATTACCCGTGTATCCCCAATAAAAAAGCCCGAAAATATTTCGGGCTTTTTCACTCTTGTTGCGGAGCCTGGAAGAAATCAGAACCTACTTTTTGGCCACGAATGAGGTTGTTTTTATCCTGAGTTGAATCAGTATTTACAAATTTAAATAATCATATTAGAATAAGGATAAATTCCTCTGTCGGACGTGATTTTAGCCAATTTACGTTCTACAGAACATAGTAGTTCTCTGTAGAGCGCGATTTGTTGAAAACACGTTAGACGGTAATGCGATTATTATGAAAGTATTTTTGTCTTACAGTGATTATTTACGTAATTTTGAAGTGTTTTTACGAGCTTTTGATCCTAGTGAATCTAATAAATTGATAATTCGAACTCATGATAAATGGGTAAATGTCCATCCAGTAGTATTAACCATGATTGCTGCTCTTGGCAGTAAGATAGGCTCTGAAAACATCACTGTCGAAAAAATAACAGCAACCTCTGGACACTACTTGTCTAGAATGGGTCTTTTTAAAATACTGGACAAGGAATCTCCCTATTCTATTAAAGAACATGAGCCTGCGGGTCGTTTTATACCTATTACTCAAATAAAAAACTCTGAAGAGCAATCACAGTTCGTAACGGAAATGATTCCACTGCTTCATCTTAAACCTAATCAAGCAGACTCGATAAAATATATCGTAGGAGAACTGGTTAGAAACGTACTTGAGCATGCTCGTGCTGAAGACGGTGCGTTTGTTGCAGCACAGTATTACCTTCATACAAATATGGTTAGATTGGGAATTTGTGACGCTGGAGTAGGTATTAGAGAGACGATTAATTATTCTTGGCACGCGTCTACTGATTTAGATGCAATTAAACTGGCTCTAACGCCTGGAATAACAGGAACGACTAGGCGCGAAGGTGGAACTGGCGAAAATGTAGGCGCAGGACTGTTTTTTATCAAATCAATGGCTATGGTAGCTCGTGATTATTTTGTTTTATATAGTGGCACAGGACTTTACAAGCTTATAAAACGGGATAAGCGAACAAAAGGTTTTCCAAGACTTCACGCAGACCCTCAGGACGATAAGCACTCTGATACAAACAATGCACCGAAATTTCCAGGAACAGTTGTAGGAATAGACATCTCTCTTGATCAAACAAGTGAATTCAGAGCTTTACTTGCAGCTATTAGAGATGTTTTTATAAAGGCAGTAAGGGAGCGCAAAAAAGCCCGTTATAAAAAACCTATATTCATTTAAGGTATGGATACTATAACTGTTTCAATAAAAGAAAAGGCAGGATCTTTTGCGGAAAATAAGGACGTAGCAAGAGAATTGAGAATTAAGCATATAATACCAGCATTAAAAAAGAACAAAACGGTTATAATAGATTTTTCTGACGTAACCGGAGCGACGCAATCCTTCATGCATGCATTAATAAGTGATACCATACGTAAATTTGGAGAAGAAGTCTTCGATAAACTTCGTTTTAAGAATTGTAGTCCATTGGTGAAGGAAGTAGTGACAATTGTTGCTGAGTATATGCAGGAATTTTGAACATGGTTTATTTTGAGTTAAACTAAAAGTTTAGATTGTTATATCAGTCTAATCGTTCGATGTTGCGGGGATTGCTTGCACTGAGTCCGCCAGCTGGCGGATCGAAGGGGAAGAAATCAGAACATGTTTACTCGGTAATTTATCTCTCTTATAATAAAACTAAAATAGACATGAGTAAGAAATTCCGAATTATAATTATTCTCATTTTTATATATATTCTGCTTGATATTACGTTGGCTCCTTTTTTAGGTGTGAACGATTTATTAGATCTAGTCATCCCATTTTATAATCCCATTACGGCGATAATCTGCAAAATAAGGGGTGAAAATTATATTCACTCTTTTCATGTCTTCGGAGGTGGATGTTTTCCTCCAGGAGCAATTCCTCAGTAAATATCTTTTAATCTATCATTATATCAAAACAGCGCCTTGGAAGGCTCTGTTTTATACTGTGTTGCGGGGACTGGAAGAGGGATTATTATCCCGATCTAATCGGGATCAACCCCTTTGACATTTGGTTTATGAGAAAGTGACACTAAATAGTTTGCTAATTGTTTCTTTATTACTCTTTTTCCCATAGAAGTTTTTAAGTATTTCTCT
>JACREK010000024.1 GCA_016218275.1 Candidatus Gottesmanbacteria bacterium
AAATCAATTATGGTGGGATTTGCCGTCAAGCGAAACATTCCGATTAAATAAAGAAATTTATGAATTAAAAGATAAGGAATATAAAGAAAATCTGCAAGAATTGACAACTCTTTTGGAAGTTGATGATTTAGTCAGTTTGCCTGTACGAAAACTTTCTTTAGGACAGCGAATGAAAATGGAGTTGATTGCCGCACTTTTGCATAAACCCGGCATACTTTTTTTGGATGAACCGACAATTGGTCTTGATGTGGTTATGCAGAAAAAAATAAGAGATTTTATTGCGCGATATAACAAGCAATATAAATCGACCATCATTCTGACAAGTCACTATATGTCCGATGTCAAAAGCTTATGTAAAAGAGTAATCATCATCGACCAGGGGAGAATTTTGTACGACGGAAACCTGGATCAATTAGTCAAAAAGTATGCTGATAAAAAAATAATTACATTGGATTTGAATAAATTTATAGAAGGAAAAAAATTAGCCAGACTGGGAGAGATAAAATTCTATAAATATCCCAAACTTATATTAAGCGTTCCAAGAAGCCTTGCCAAACATGTTTCAGCCGTTCTCTTGGAAGAATTTCCGGTAGATGATTTCAATATTCAAGATCCGGAGATAGAAGATGTCATAAGACTTGTTTTTTCCCGCCACAAGACATGAAAAAATATTTAATGGTAATAAATAACGGCCTTCAGGAGTATTTTACCTACAGACTCAATTTCGTTCTTTGGAGAGTAAGGGTGATTGTGGCAATTCTGATAAGCTATTTTTTATGGAAT
Organism: Candidatus Gottesmanbacteria bacterium; assembly: GCA_016218275.1. Classification (GTDB taxonomy): domain Bacteria; phylum Patescibacteriota; class Microgenomatia; order 2-02-FULL-39-11; family 2-02-FULL-39-11; genus JACREK01. The sequence goes on from JACREK010000024.1 coordinate 784, forward strand.
GCAGTTTATAGTCAAAGTAATCAGGTTTTTGGCTATGGTCAGAGTCAGATGATGACCTATATACTCCTGACGATTTTCATAAATGGGATTGTTTTTTCCACTCAAACTTTCAGGGTTGCCGAGGAGATAAATTATGGAATTCTCTCCAGATATCTCATCCGCCCGTTAAATTACTTTGTTTATAACTTGTCCCGGGATTTTGCGGATAAGTTGATTAATACCTCTTTTTCTGTTATCGAATTTCTGTTGCTTGTTTTTCTTCTCAAACCTCCAATCATTTTTCAGACAAATCCGCTGTGGATATTGTTATTTGTTCAATCGGTAATTTTTGCCGCAATACTTTATTTTGAGATAAGTTTACTTATTTCTTTTATCGGTTTTTGGTCCAATGAGACATGGGCTCCCAGATTTTTGTTTTTTATTCTGGTATCTTTTTTGGCCGGCAATTATTTTCCGCTGGATATTTTCCCCCCACCAATTTATAAGATTCTTGAGCTTTTGCCGTTTACATATTTGCTTTTTTATCCCTTAAAAATATACATTGGCCAGGTAAGTTCAATTTTTATAATAAAAGGATTTTTAAGCGTAATATTTTGGATTATAGCTTTATATTTTATTTTGAGACTGTTTTGGAGGAAAGGACTTAAAGTTTATACTGCCGAAGGGCAATAAAATCCATGCTTCGCTATATAAAAGTTTGGTTAATCTTAAGCATTAATTCATTTCAAACTTTTTTCCTCTCCAGGTTTGGGGCGGTAATCTTTTTGACAGGGAAGATCGTAAGGTTTATTTTATATTTGGTATTTTTGGTTCTGCTTGTCTCCAAAACTAAAATTCTGGCAGGATATAACTTATGGCAGGTTATTCTGTTTTATCTGACGTTTAACTTCATTGATTCTATTACGCAGATGTTGTTTCGTGAAGTTTATCGCTTCCGGCAGTACATATTGAGCGGTAATTTTGATTTATTATTGGTTAAACCGGTTAACAGCTTATTTCGGATACTGTTTGGCGGAACAGATTTTTTGGACTTTATCACACTTCTTCCTTTTATAATATTTATAATTATAGTTATTGCCCAACTTCCTCAAATCTCATTATTGGGTCTTTTATTTTATTTATTACTGTTGATTAATGCCATAACTATCGCCATGTCCTTTCATATTCTGGTGATGGCGCTGGCTATTCTTACTCTTGAGATTGATCATGCAATTATGATTTACCGCGATTTTACCGGTATGGGAAAACTACCGGTTGATATATACGGGGAACCTCTGCGTTCTTTTGTTACTTTTGTTATTCCGGTTGGCATTATGATGACATTTCCGGTTAAATCTTTGGTGGGGCTTCTGAGTTTTGATGCGGTTATTATGGCTTTTGTATTTGGAATTATCTTATTTATTGTCAGTTTAACCGTTTGGAATTATTCTTTGCGACAGTATACTTCGGCTTCAAGTTGAAATAATAACAAGAGTTGCGCACTTATTCTTCGAGAGAGGCGCCATCAGGCGCCGAATCGAGAAGTGTCACCGGAAAGTTCTCGACTCGTGACGCAAGGCGTCACATCGCTCGAACAATAAAAGAACTGCGTACTGATAATAATATGAAATACACAATTGTTATTGGAGTTTCATCTGGCATTGCCGCTTATAAAATTGTGGATCTTATTAAAATCCTCAAATATAAAAATATTGAGATAGAAGTTATTATGACTAATACTGCGGTGAAAATTTTCGGAGTTGAGATGTTTGAGAAAGCGGCAGGAAAGAAAGTTTATACTGATTTAGTTCCTGATGGTTTTGATTATAGAGAAGTGCTCAAAAAGAGGGAAGTGGAACATATAAAACTGGCAGACGCAGCCTCTCTTTTTGTAATTGCTCCGGCAACAGCTAATATAATCGGCAAAATTGCAGCAGGGATTGCCGATGATTTTCTTACTACCACCATTTTGGCAACAGAGGCGCCTGTTCTTATTTGTCCATCAATGAATATTCATATGTGGGAAAATCCCATCGTACAGAAAAATTTAGATGAATTAAAAAAATTAGGATACTTTATTCTGCATCCCGACAGCGGACAACTCGCTTGCGGTTACGAAGGAGTAGGTAGACTTGCTCATCCTCAAAAAATTGCAGAGGAAATACTCCGGTTGCTTTATGAAAAAGAAAAACTGAAAGGCAAGAAAATTATCATCACTGCCGGTGGTACATCAGAACCTATAGATGCTGTAAGAACTATTACGAATCGCGCATCAGGGAAAATGGGGACAGCGATTGCGCAAGAATGTTACCTAAGAGGAGCAGATGTTTTACTTTTGAAATCGAAAACCGCAGTGGGTACCAACGCGCCTCAAGACACCTCGGGAGTAGCCAGCTGGAAATTCGATCCAGGATCGTTACTGCGGGAGCTCGATCCTGGATCGTATAGAGGCCATGACTCTCCCGACGGTGGAGTAATCAAAATAGAGATTTTTGAAACAGCCAAAAACTTAGAAGAGTTAATAAAAAAATATATCAAAAATTACGATATTTTATTCCACACCGCGGCAGTTTCCGATTTTTTACCGGAGAAGATTATTGATAAAAAACTGGATAGCCAAAAACCGGTTGTATTAAAACTTCGCCCAGCACCCAAAATTCTTCACCAGATAAAATCCTGGAATAAAAAAATTAAACTGGTAGGATTTAAAGCGGTGTATAAATTAGAAGAGAAAGAATTAATTGATGCTGGAATTAAAAAATTGAAAGAAAGCAACTCTGATTACATAATAGTTAACGACGTAGGAAAAGAAGGAGTAGGATTTGGAGTGGATACAAATGAAGTATATATTGTCTCACCTAAGGGATTCTTGGTAAAAATCCCTAAAGCTTCCAAGAAAGAAGTAGCCAGAAAAATTTTGGATTATATTTTTAGATAGAATAGCGTATGTTTCAAAAATATTTCATAAAAACATTCGGTTGTGCCCAAAATGAAGCAGATTCACAGCGTTTGGCTGCAATGCTTGAGGGAAGGGGTATGGAGAAAGCAGAAAGTCTAAATGATGCTCATCATGTGATTATCAATACTTGTATGGTGCGGGAAATGGCAGAAAACAGAGTTTATGGCGCGGTAAACAATCTGGCAAAGAAAAAAATCAAGACAGGAATGCCGGAAAAGATTATTCTTACTGGTTGCATGGTGGGGATGGCAGTTAGAGACAAAAGCGGAAAGTTTTTAAAGTTAATAAAGAAGAGACTCCCAGACGTTGATGAATTTTTGCCGATTGAGGAAGTAGGTTTTGACCATGCACCGCTTCGGACCAATAGAATACATGCCTGGGTTCCAATATCAAATGGCTGCAATAATTTCTGCACTTTTTGTGTTGTGCCTTTTACCCGTGGACGGGAGATCAGTAGGCCTTATGAGGAGATATTGGAGGAGTGCCGTCAATTAGCAAAAAAAGGGTATAAAAAAATCACTCTTTTGGGGATGAATGTAAATTCTTATGGTGCGGATCT
>JACREK010000025.1 GCA_016218275.1 Candidatus Gottesmanbacteria bacterium
ATTAATACCGGTATAAAATTACTTACTTATTTGTATAGTTTTTACTAATCTCTTCACCGCTCCTGGATCGGATTAGCTTTCCGAATCTGGCAACATTCACCACTTTCACGCACGTGCATAAAAATGGTGAATTATTTATATATTGTCACACGGCTGTTATTATATATAGGAGTAAGGAACGTATAAACTGATACCAGGTTATCAATGCTCCCCAACTCCATCTCCTGCGGGCCGAAGAAGATATAAGAAATTCTCTCTTTTTGCAAAAACTCTTTTGCCTCATCCTGACTCATCTCTCCTTTAAAAAATCTGGCTGCAATTTTTTCTTTCCCGTCTTCATCCGGAGTATTGGCATGACCGATATAGACAAAATTTCCCGCATACGCCGGTATATCATTGCCGGCAGTTATATAACTTAAAACCACACTATTCTTATCGGTATTATCACGAAGATAATAGATTCCATCCATGAAATCGGAAAGAGGATAAACAAGCTGTGCACCAATCGGCACCAGCCAAGTCCCTTTTCCTTTCGAATAAGCCTGATCGGTAAGCCACCCCACCATCGATAACATTACCCCGAGTCCTAGTGTTATAACTGTTATAATTGTTATAACCGCTATAACTTTTATTCCCCGCCGTCTGTACTTTTCACCCAACCGCCAAAGCTGTTGCAGAAGAAAGACTGCTAAAATCCCTAGTGGTATATGTATTGCCGCTTCGGTAAACCGGAGGGGTGATTGTGTCGGAACTTTTTCAAAAATTGCAAAAAGGAGAAAAATACCTAAAACCCAAGCGATGACCGGCAGTAACTTCTTTTCTCTGTTTTTCAATACCAAAAGTCCCCCCAATACCCCCAAAGGCAACATCGGTCCCAATGCCAGAAAATATTCTTTATATGGGATAGGCATCCTGTGCTGAACATCAAATAGAGCCAGAGCGCTCCAGGGAGTGGTTTTAAGCATCAACTGCAGATAGATAAGGGAAGGAAAAGAAAGAAGAACAAAAATAATTCTAGGCAGAATAATATTTGTTATCCCTAATTGACGAGTTTTGTCATCCTGAACTGACAGCTTACTGTCATGCCGAACTGACGCTTTTGTGTCATCCTGAACAAGTTTTTGGATCCCAATGGGATTCCGGATCAAGTCCGGAATGACATGATTCAGGATGACATGATTCAGGATGACAATGTATTCCAATACCGTCATTACCGCAAATATAGCATATACCGTTATCAGAGTCGGCGGGAAAACAATTCCCACTAGAAATCCCATGAACCCCCAAAATAACCACCTACCGTTTCTCCAGAATTCACCTGGAAGGAGTCCATTCGGCCACCTTCCAGGTGTTACGAAGTGACTCCTGGAAGGTGTATCTAAAAAAGTACTAAACCTCCATATAAAAAGCAAAAGGAAAATCTGTCCGAAAAGTATATGCGGCATGATGGTTATACGCTGCAAACTATCGATAACCGACCACCAACCCATATAAGTGGCAAAACGGAAGGAATTGCCTACTTTGACTAAAATTGGCCAACTGCCTGCCGTAACCACAAAAAGATAAGCCACCAGTTGCCAAATCCCCGTAAAAAAATTGCTAACAAATTTGCCCAATAAGACCAATAAGACAAATCCTAATATTACTCGCGAAGCATGATAGATAACTGACGGCGCGAGTCCCCCTAATCCTCCCAATTTCCCCAAAAAAAGATAAAATACCTGAAATAAAGAGCCGCTGTGCGGCTGATTGTAATATTTCTCCGCCACCAGCCATCTTCCCTCCATACCTTGCCTGATTCGGGAAAGATAAAAGTTGTAATCAAACATATAATTATGCTCCAGGACAAAAGTCCGCTCAGCGGGCAAATTTTTTCTTTCTATAATTTCGTAAATAGAGGGGGAAAAGGAGAAAATCACAAAGAAGAAACTTAATATAAAAATTAATTTTCTCATAAATCTCTTGACAATTATCTATCATTTAGTGTTAAAATTCTACTATGGAGAAAGAACAGGAATTTGACAAACCGGATTTTGCCAAATTAGTCATTGTCACCATTATCGGCGTTCTTATATTAGGCGGAGCCGTCTATGCCGCCTATCGCTATTCCCAACGACAGGGAAGCGGTATAGTTCTGCCTGGAGGAGTGACTTATCTTGGTCCATCCCCTAAAGCTGACATAACCCAACCTCCCACTGCTCCGGTTCGTTTTACTGCTGCCTCAAATGTCGACTGGAAAGTTTTTGCAGGAAAAATCTATCCCTACTCTTTTTCTTATCCCTCTACTCTTCCTCTGGTTATCTTTCCCAATGACGCAACCGATAGTGTGGCTATCGCCTGGGGAAATATTCCCCCACAGCAAAATCTCCTTTTGAATATGGAATTTATCGATCAGAGAGATCCGAAATTGGTAGGCCAACCAAAGATTGAATATGTCAAAAATTGGTACAAATTCTTCTCCGGACTCAAAGGAGTTGCGGAAGTGGAACCATTTACCAATACGAATGGGCTTAAAGGTTATAAGGCCTCATATCTCAACTGGGCCAATCAAGCTCCCAATGGGGATGTCTTTTTTGAGATACCGGGAAATTCTACTACCTTGATTCATCTTGCCAATGGAATACTTGACCCGAACATCTTTGACCGCATACTTGATAGCCTCAAGTGGAACCCTCCGACTCCGACTAAATAATTTAATTTACTTGACTTGATATTTTGCCGAAAGCAGAACAACAGGAAGAAGAGTGGATTTACTGTTCACTATTGACAATTTATCCAAAGTAATTTCCTGTTCGTTTTGAGTTCTATTTTTTCCAGAAAAAAATATTTTGGCAAAAGTAATCGGTTTACCAGTTGACAAACTTTCATCGGGAACACTCGCCCCGATTTCTATCAAAAGAGTTCCTGTTGCGTTACCGGCAGATGGACCGTCAACTCTTAGTATTCTTTTTAACCCAGATGTTGAAGTATCAATATATTTATCCTTTGGTATCTGAAGAAAATCTTTGGAAAAGTGAATAGTTGCTTTGAAATAATCTATCTTTTCCGAAGGAGATCCGTTGGGAAAAGTCGCTACTAAATCAAATGACTTGGTTTCATTCAGATTTATCTCTTGCGTTGACGGCACTAAAGCAATAACAACAGGAGTTTCTTTGGCAGTCGTTATCTCTGTATCTTCTTTAACTACTGGTTGTTTAAAAGGCTTAAATATTATAAAAACTAGAGATAAAATGGCAAGCAAAACAATCAAACCTATTATGACAAATTTTTTGTTTAAAAAAGTAAGATTATTGAACATAATTTATTTTCTTTTATAACGCTCTATTGTTAAACCATATCTTATAATCATCATCATTCACTTTACCGTCAGCGTTGAAATCGGCTTGCAGATTATCGCAGGTTTGACCTGCTCCTGGATTACACTGACTGTTGAGCCAGATAGAATAATCTATACCATCTACACTTCCATCACAATTGGCATCACCCTCTCCTTTCCTTGAGCAAGAAGAAGTAGTAAGAGTGGGTTCAACAACAGGGGTTGCTGTTGGAATAATTGTAGGCATCGGGGTCACTGGACACCAACCGGAAGGAGGTGTGTTTAACGGACAAGGAGGTGTAGCGTTGACACATGGAGGAGGCTCTGCACACGTTGGAGAGGTAGGTGGAGGAGTTGCAGTCTGTATATCCGTTGGGACAGGAGTTATAGTAGGAATCGGTGTATTGGTGGGCACCGGTGTTTCGGTGGGTGGGATAGAGGTAGGAGTAGGAATGGGTGTATCTGTTGATGGAGGATTGACTGTTACTTGTGCTGGGTTGGTAGACTGTAAGACATTTTCGCTTTTACCAATCGCCGCTATTTGTGTTGAGGAGGCAAAATTTATTTGAGAAGAAGATGGTGTAAGAGTTCTAAAAGCAATCGTTGCTAAAATACCTGATCCTTTTTTCGGTCTTGCCTCAAATTGACCAGGTGAAACTTCTACCATTTCTGATCCAAGAATAATACTAGCACTGCCATCACCTACCCTACCTTTCACAATTTCCGTGGGTAAGAAATTCCCTGGCGTTATACTTTGAGCTTCCAGTTTCGCCTGATCATAATTAAGGTGCAGCTCTGCCGCGCTTACGGTTTCATCTCCGGTATCGACTGTCACACCTACTGTAAATGTCTCATTGATGGCAGCGGAAATATCCCCTGGAGATATGGAAAGAGTTACGCCTCCGCCTGCTGCTTTTTTCCTGATTTCCTGTCTGGTACCTGCAAGTTTTAGACCAACGATAAGACCTATGACAAGA
>JACREK010000007.1 GCA_016218275.1 Candidatus Gottesmanbacteria bacterium
GATATCTCCCTTAGTCAGTCCTACCCGAGGTGTGGTATCTGCCACACCTCTAAGGTGTGGTGCTATAGACACCTTGGAATTGCTATCGATAAGCTTTTCAATCATCTCATCCACCGGTTTTCCGTGCTCTACCATCAGCCAGATGACACGAGGAGTTTTTAGATTGTTGATTAGTTCTTCTACAGAATAAGTATCATTGAATTGTCCCTGCTTGTCATTGCGAGTCCCGACGTCACGTCGGGACGAAGCAATCCCTAAAATATTTGAGAGATCGCCACGTCCCCCTCGATGATCTCGGGGTCCTCGCGATGACAATTGATTAACCTCTGATATTAATTCTTTAGTCTTCTCGCTACTTCTGTTGAACGCCACAACATCTACACCTTTTTCAAGCAAATGCAGTACAATCGCCTTCCCCATCCGCCCAAGTCCAATAAATCCTATTTTCACAACAGCCATCTCCTTCCGTCTCTCTCAATCAACTCATCTGCCTCTTTTGGACCCGCCGAACCGGCTTCATAATTGGGAAATTTCGGCGGCGGCTGTTTCTCCCACCCTTTTAGGATTTTAGTTACAAATTCCCATGTGTGGCCAAATCCCGCACTTGTGGCAAAAAGAGTCTGATCCCCAACCATTGCGTCAATAAGAAGTTTTTCATAGGAATCAGTAATATCCCGTTTAAAAGACGTCAAGTAAGAAAAATCCATGTTCACAGGAGAAAGATTATATGTCAGTCCCGGAGCTTTTGCGAAAAACTTCAAGCTTATCCCTTCTTTTGGCTGTACCCGAATAGTCAATACATTGGCATGTTCATCCGAAGTCAGTTTAAACTCCCTGTATAGTTTTGACTGGGGATTTTTAAACTGCACATCTATCTGCACTGCTGATTTTGACATCCGTTTGCCTGTCCGCAAATAAAAAGGCACACCGCTCCAGCAGTCGTTATCTATGAAAAGTTTCAGAGCTACATAAGTCTCTGTCAGCGAGTCGAAAGCAACATCTTTTTCTTCCCTGTATCCTGCCACCTGTCTACCTCCGACCATTCCCGCACCATATTGTCCCCTTACTACTAAATTTTTCACCTCTTCTTTTTCAATGCAGCGTAATTTCGACAATACTTTCACTCTCTCCCCTCTTATGTCAGATGCGGTGAAGCTTGCTGGTTCCTCCATAGTGGTATAGGAAAGCATAGCCATAAGATGATTCTGTACAGCATCACGCAAAGCTCCCACGCCTTCATAAAATTTGCCGCGGTTTCCGATTCCCCCCGCCTCAAAAAGAGTAATCTGCACATTATCTATATGTTTATTGTTCCAGATATCCTCTACAAACCGGTTGGCAAATCTGAAAGCCAGAATATTTTGTATTGTTTCTTTGGCCAAATAGTGATCAATTCTGTAAATCTGTCTGTCTTCAAATGTTCTGGCAAGCTGTTCCTCAAGCAGTCTTGCGGTTTCCTGATCTTTTCCGAAAGGTTTCTCTATCAAAACCCGAGTCCATTTGCTGCTGCCCTGACCGCAGCCTTCAGATAGTTTTGATGAAGAAAGATGTTTTAAGATTTGCGAATAATTTTGCGGAGGAGTTGCCAGATAAAAAAAGCGGGTGATGCAGGCGGCTATCTCTTTATCAAAGGAAGAAAGAAGATCAACTAGTTTCTCATAGGGCTCTTTATCCTCAAAAAAACCCTGCTGATAATATAAGTTTTTCTTTAATTTCTCCCAGATTCTTAATTCTAAATTCTTACTTCTTAATTCTTTTATTACTGTTTCTTTCATCAATTCCCTAAAACTTTCATGGGTAAATTCTCTGCGGGCAACACCCACCACAAAAAAGCGGTCAGGCAAAATCCCCTGTTCCAAAAGACTATACAGGGCAGGCATGAGTTTGCGCGCTGTAAGATCCCCGGTTGCCCCAAAAATCACCATGACGAAAGTAGAAATCATCGGTTGCATAAATTTTACTGCTTCCAGTTTTCCAATATCTTCCCCGTATCTCTTCCCATAAATATACCCGGTCTTATTCTTGATAAATAAAATAGATTCTCTTCTGATTGGTAAGCACCGGGGATGACAGAGACGGCTGCCGTATAAGAAGCTTCTTTAACCAAATCTGCCACTTCTTTGGAAAAAGCGCCGTATGGATAGGCAAAAGTATCCACTTTTATCCCGAATTTATCCTCCAACAGTTTTTTACTCTCAAATATCTGTTTTCTCGCATATGATAAAGGCGCACGTTTCAAATATACATGATCCAAAGTATGGGCTCCTATCTCAACCAGTCCGCTATCGATTATCTCTCTTACCTCTCCCTCATTTAAATATCCTTTTAGCCCGATAAAATTATTTACCACATAAAGAGTTGCTTTCATCTGGTATTTCTTGAGGATGGGAAAAGCATCAGTATAAAAATCCTCATATCCGTCGTCAAAAGTCAGTATCACGTCTTTTGATGATAATCTGCTTTTGGTATGAAAAAGTCCGGGAATATCCCTGACGAAATAAGTTGTAAAACCTGCTTCCTTTAAGCTCTTTAACTGGTTTTCAAAATTGGCGGGAGTGATATCCAACTTTTTCCGTATCAGATCTCCGGCATCCTTCACATATTCAATATAGTGGTACATGATGATAGGCAACTTGACTTGGTAAGTCGAAAGTACCGAAGAGTCCGAGGATATTTTTTTATTCTCCAGCTCTTTGGGCAGGTGAAACGCGGATTGATTATAATAAGGCGCAATAATACCGCCAGAATTGCTGTTTTTAGCATCGCTTTTTATCTTTAACCAGTAGCCGCCAAAAGTCCCTCCTGTAAGGATAGCTCCAATGGCAAAACCAGCAATAATATAGATAATATGATGTCTATCTTTTTTTATGGAATTTTTTTTAGCCATTTCTTTTTTTGCCTGAATTTTTATTATTTATTTTCACCGCCCCATAAATTATCGCCAGATAAATAAAAAGCCACCCCAGAACATAAAACAAAACCGGCAGTAATTCCGTAATCACCAGCTCAATAATCTTCTGCAGTTTATAATGTGGCTGGATGGTAATCAAGGATTTGACCGTCTGCTCCCGGAAAGCAGAAATGATATGTTTGTCATATTCAAAAGAAAAAAGAAGGATAGCAAAACCCAAAAGTACAAATGTGGCAAAACGGGAAGGCCGGTATAAAGAAAGAACAATACCGATAATTACTCCTATGAAATAAGCAAAGGCGATATAGTTATGAGAGAACAGCAGATAGATGGTTACCAATATATTCTGCTGTAAATCAGGCGCAACTGCTACTGGCATAATCTATATTTTAAACTATCGGCAAATCAGTAAAAAGGTCGACTTTGGAAATGTTTCTGATGATTATCGCAGGAAACTGATTTAGATTCTCATTCTTCACCCCATTTAACAATTCCTGTAGAGACTGTTTCTTGTTTTCTCCAACTGCAACCACAAGAGCCTGATCCAGTTCTTTTAATGCTTTTGGTGTCAAGGAAATCCTCTGAGGAAAGTTTCTTTTTCCTTGACAAAATAACGCCATGGCGTTATTTTGTCTATGCTGGGATATTCGATAGCCGACAATATATTTATTCTTATTCCATTTCTTTTCATACCCTGGCAATAGTCCCGCCGTATGCCCATCCTCACCTATCCCCAATACAGCAACCTTATAAACATACTCTTTAAATAATTTTTCAACTGTCCTATCGTATTGCTCTCCCGATTTTTCTAATGTCCCCTCTTGGGATATTAAATAGTAAGGAATATTTTTCTCTTTGCATACCTTCCAAAGTCCGGTTTTTTCTATCTGATAAGCATTTATATCTTCTTGATTTTCAGGTTGAAAACGTTCATCCACTTGGGCGAATGTTAGGAAATCAAAATTCAAATCAGAATTTTTTATAAATTGTGTAACATCAGAATTTAATCTAACTACGCTTCCCCCGGAAAGAAGCAGTAGTGTTTTCTGACCGATATTGTGATAGAGTTTGATCCAATTAATCAGAAAATCAGATGACTTTCGGAAGATTAAATTATTTTTCTCTACATGAATGACGGTATTGTTTTTCATACTACTTAATACGATTTTTCTATCAATTCCATCATTCTCTTCTTTCTCTTCTCCGTTACTTCAACAACCACTATTCCTTCCTGCGGTTGGCCGTATAAAACTACCGAGCCGAGGGGAGAAAGTAAAATTGCCGGAACCCCGGCCAGATCCTCTTCACCTGTTACTTCAATAATTCTTTGTTTACCGTCTTTAATGATACCTAAATACGCATTTTTAACAGAATTAACTAATTCTTTTGTGATATGACTGGGTGGATTTTCTACTTTCAGACTCTTAATGTCATTCCGACCAAGCGTAGCGCGTGGAGGAATCTCTCGACTTGTTCGAGCTCGCATATGCGAGAGATCCCTCGACTCCCCGCCGACTGGCGGGTCGCTCGGGATGACAAGTTCACCGAAGCCTAGATCTTCTAGCGAATGATATTTTTCTTCCCTTCCTACTTTATAATCAAAAATGGCCAAACTAATTGGTAAATCAATTTGATTAGCAAGTTTTGTCACCTCATCTCCGACAGTAATCACCACCACCGGTTGAAGTTTAACAATTTGGCTTTTAAGCTCTGGAATAATTTTAGGTAAATTTTGTGAGTCTCCTTTAATTAAAATTCCCTGCGGTTTCTTCAACTCCTGTCTAATCTCCTCATTAATTTTGAGCTTTGAGCTTTGCCTGCCCTGAGTTTCCTCGAAGGGAGCTTTGAGCTTTTTTAAATATATCCTTCCCCACCGATCTATCTCGCCAAGTCTTATCCTAGTTGAGGCAATACGTTTATTATCTTCTGCCAAAATTAGTGGGATCTTAAGTAACTTAAGTGGCTTAAGTCCTAATTCACTCCGTCTCCTATTAACCGTAAATCCGCCCTCCAATGTTTCACTGGTTACTACGAGTGCCTCAATCTCAGTCTTCCCAATCGCCGGCCCATAAACATTATCAATTTTGACTATCTCAGCTCTATCCAACAATTTTTCTCGAGTCAAAAAATCCTCCAGTTCCTTTTTTCTTGTTTGGTAATTTTGAACTTTGATTCCTCCACCTCGGAGGAGTCTTTGTATGCCAGCCACCTCCGAGGTGTCTTTATCGCTCTTTTTTTCTAATTTCAAATTTCTAATTTCAAATTTCTCCTTTACAAAAGAATCAGATGTTAATCCAATCATAACTTTCTCACCAAGTTTGAAAGCTTCGGAAATAAAAAATTTGTGTCCTTTATGCAACCTGTCAAAAGTACCGGCAATAGCGATGAGTCGATACATAAGTAACTTAAGTCACTTAAGTGACTTAGAGAGATCCGTGAATCAATTTCTCGTAAAGAGAAAGGTATTCCCCCGCACTTCTTCCCCAGGAAAAATCCATTTCCATTGCCTTTTCCACCATCGTTTTATACCGTTTCCCATCATGCAGCCAAATTCCAACGGCTTTCTTTAGAGAGTTTTCTAAAGCTTTCGAAGTATACTTATCAAAAAGAAAACCGTTTACGCCGTCTTTGATAGAATCGCGAAGACCGCCGGTTACATGGGCAATTGGCAGTGTTCCAAAAAACATGGCAATCATCTGGATCAAACCGCACGGTTCAAATTTGGAAGGAATAAGAATGAAATCGGATCCGGCATAAATCTGATTTGCCAAAACTTCATCAAAAACAAAATTGCAGGAAATATTTTTAGGATAAAATTTGGATAGCCACGCAAATCTCTCTTCCCATTTCGGATCGCCGCTGCCTAAGATGGTAAATTCATACTTTTCTAAATTGATTCTCCGAAGCATCTTGTGGAGAATATCGATTCCCTTCTGCTGGGGATCGAATCTGCCGATAAAAGAAACGAGCGGAATATAAGGATTAATCTTTAAACCAAGCTTTTTTTGCAGGAAGGCCTTATTTAATCTTTTCCCCTCCTCCCATGAGTAAACTTTCAACATATTATCTTTATTACTGCCGGTTCTCAAAGTCAAGTATGGATATTTGATTGCCCGATTATGCATAAGATGACGCCAATTATTATCAATACCATTGAGTATGCCAAAAATCCTTCCTTCCTTCCCTTGAAGTATCTCCTCCAGTCCGCATCCGTATTCCTCGGTCAAAATTTCCCGCGCGTAGGCAGGAGAAACTGTGGTCACCACATCTGCGTGGATAATACCTTCCGTCAAAAAATTCACTTTCTTTGACTTTATTTCCCAATGCAAAATTTTACACCTGGAAGCCGCAATTCCCAATTTCTCTAACACTTCAATGCTTGTTTCTCCCTGATAAGAAAGATTATGGATCGTCAGAAGCGTCTTAACATTAACTTTTCTTTCATGTAAAAGAAGCGGGACCAAGCTGGTATGAAGATCATTGCAGTGAATTATATCCGGCTTCCAATATAAAATATTGCCTCTAATTATCTCGACAATTGTAAGGGAGAAAAAAGCGTAAGTATCGGGAAATTTGGCCAGTCCCAAATAGGTTTTATTTTTCACAAGATAAACCGGTACTTTACTTATAGGATGGTAAACCAAGTAGACATCTACCTCTTCCCGTCTTTTATCGTAAAAAAATTTTACTTTTCCTACTTTAATTTTCTTCTGCTTTCCCAGTTTCAGAACTTTATAATATGGGATGACAATCCGAATATCTATTCCTTTCTCTTTTAAAGCAGCAGGAAATGATCTGGCAACGTCCCCTAATCCTCCTACTTTAATAAAAGGGTCAAGTTCCCATACGGCAAAAAGAACATTCATATGTTCCTACTTAAGTAACCTAAGTTACCTAAGTGACTTATTGAGAATACGTTGATAAACCGCCTCATATCCCTCAACCATTGCTTCTTTGGAAAATCGCTCCACCACGTGCGATCTGCAGTCACCCCTTTGAATTCCTGAGATATTTTTCACTGCATGGATTAAACCATCCACACCTGTCTCCACCTCTACAACATATCCGGTTTTTCCCTCTGCAATAACTTCAGAAACAGAACCGATATTATATGCCACGACAGGCGTCCCGCAAGCCATGGATTCTATCATAACGAGGCCAAAAGGCTCATGCCAGTTGATGGGAAAAAGGGTACAGACGCTGTTTCCATAAAGATTGTTAAGTGTCTCTTGCGTCAGTTCACCAACGAATGTTACCAATTTCCCGTCTATTTTTGGTTTAATAATTTTTTCAAAATAAGGACGGTCTACCGGATCTACAGCTGCGGCAATCACCAAAGGCATCTTCAATTTTTGGGATACCTCAATTGCCGCCAGCGGTCCTTTCTTCTCAGTGATTCTGCCCACCCAGAGAAGATAATCTCCCCGCGGTTTTTCTACATAAGTATATTCGCTTGTATCAATCCCGTTATAGACTGTAGCAACATAATTTAACTCCGGCAGTCCCCCTCTTTGATTATTGGAGATACTGATAAATCTGTGATTTTTGAAAGTTTGCAAAACCTGTCTTTTTTCTTCTGGCACCTCTCCTTCATAAAATGAACCATGCATTGTATGGACAACGGGGGTATTAACAAAATCAGCCAGAAACATCGGTATATATTGAGCGTGGTTGTGGATAATATCAAACTCGCCTGCTCTTTTGAAACACTCCCGGAAATGAAGAAGGGGCATAAGAGCGCTTCCTTTGGCAAGTCCGCTGTTGCCTAAACTTTTTGGAAAAACACTGATAAGCTTTGCTTTTGTCTGACTGTCGCCTGTGGCAAAAAGGGTAACGTCAAAACCATTCTCAACCAGACCATCGGCCAAAAGCGATACTATCTTTTCCGTCCCGCCGTAGGCTTTCGGCGGAACTGACAGATATGGTGGAGCAAGTAGAGCGATTTTCATTTATAAATATTATAACAGAGAAAGAAGAGCTTTTTCATAATCGGCAATCATCTTCTCTACCGTAAAATTTTCCAAAACGTGTTTTCGACAATCACTTCTTTTTATTTTATCAATATTTTTTACCGCTTCTGTCATCTTTTCTTCACTATTATTTTCTATAACGTAACCAGTCAGACCATCAACTACTACCTCAGGAATCGCACCATTTCCAAAGGCGACAACCGGTGTTCCGCAAGCCATCGCTTCTATCATAACGAGACCAAACGGTTCTTCCCAAAGAATCGGGAAGAGGAAAGCACGGGCATTTTGATAAAGTTTGAGTTTTTCGGCAAAATCTAATTCCCCCAACCATCGAATCTGTTTCCCATCTATATCTCTCTTTAATTGGTCAAAATATTTCTGATCATTGATTTTACCGGCAAGAATCAGTTTCATCCCCAATTTCTTGGCAACTTTTATCGCTCCTGCTTGATTTTTATGCGGTGAAATGCTTCCCATCATCAAAAGATAATCACTACCTAAATCAGAACTAAAGAGTGGGTGACGCGAGCCAGGTGCCCTCTTGGCGTGACCGTCTAACCCGGCACGACAAGAGGGTGGCGAGGCGGCAGGACCCTCTGAGGAGGCGACAGTTGAAGGAATAAATTTTTCCGTATCCACGCAGTTATAGATAGTTGCCAAGTAGTTTAAATCCGGAAAATCTTTTCTTTGGGCGTTACTGATGGTGATAATTGGCGTATTATATTGCTTAAATAACAAAGCAAGCTCGGGAAAAATCGGTAGATGCATCACGTTCACAAAGGGCTTGCCCAGAGCCCCGCAAAGCGGGGCGAAGGGAAGAAATACCGCTTCCCCGCGCATATTATTTAAAATAATGTCATAATCATTTTTCCGGTCGATCAACTGTTGTACCGCTTGAGCCAGATAGACATTTTCCCTTCTTAAGTTACGCGAAGATTCAACCAAAGACATCACCCCAAAATCCCCTCTCCTAGAAGGAGAGGGTAAGGGTGAGGTGTGAATTCCTCCTTCCAGGTGACCGAATGGGCTCCTGGAAGGTGGGATGACGGAAGCTCGTCTTAATTCCTCCACCTGGAAGGAGTCCCTTGGCCACCTTCCAGGTGTCTTAGCGCTTGATCCCGTCACTGTATCTCCACCTCCAACCTCAACTAACTCATATGCTCCCTGTTTTGATCCATGTGCTGCAAAAAGGATAACCTTATGTCCCACTTTGGCAAGACCTTCTGCCTGATAATATGCAATCCACTCAGTCCCGCCTTGGGATGGAGGAGGAACAGGAAGGGCGACAGAACCTAAGATTGCGATTTTCATATAATTGTTATAACCATTATAACAATTATAACAATTATTTATTGTGGTTTTTATTCTTCGGGAAGTAGGCAAACCGCATGTACATGAGGATAAACCGGTGAGCTATCGCCTCCCATGAGAATTTTTCCTCAACTATACGTCTGGCATTTTCCGCCATTTTGGCGCGCTTCTCTTCATCATTCAAAAGAAGATTGACCTTCTCGGCAATCTCGGAAGCATTCCTGGGTCTGACAAAATAGCCGTTTACCCCATCTTTTACAGCCAGAGGAATACCGCCTTTTCTGGTAACAACTACCGGAGTCTTGCTGGCCATCGCTTCAAGTATTACCAGTCCCAAAGGCTCATCCCATACACTGGGAGCTACAAATACAGCTGCTCTTTTATAAAATTTATTTAAATCATTACTTGTACCCAGATGGCCGATAAAGACTGTATTATTTAGACCTAAATCGGCAGCCATTTTCTCCAAATTTGCTCTTTCCGGACCTTCTCCCAATATGACAACCTCAGCGGCAGTAATTTTCTTGGCGGCTTTTATCAGATATTTCACGCCTTTGTAGGAAGTCAGTTTCCCTGCAAAAAGAACTATTCTTTTTCCTGATAAATTATATTTTTTATCCAGGTCGGAGGTCGACAAATCAGGATTAAACTTCTGCAAATCCACTCCTCCTGGAATCACTCTTACGGCAGAGCGAAACTCATCACCAAAAATCTTGAAAAGCCATTCTTTTGTATAAAATGAATTCGGAACAATACGTCTTGCCCGGCGGAGTGCATCACCGGTTAGAGCCAGATAGCGCCTATCTTTTTGCACGGTAGGAAGCTCCGAACCATGAACGGTAATAATATAAGGTATCTGGTAAGTACTTTTTATGACACGGGAAACCCAAGAGAGAGGAAATGAGTGATGAACATGAATGATATTGGGTTGAAAATTTTCGACAGCATATACGACGGAATCAAGAAAATCTTTATATACCCAGATGATTTCGTGGTTTGACAATTGCGTATAAAGCCTGCAGTCCGGCCATTCCGGATGTCCGGTAAAAGCAACTCTAAATGGCATCTTGAGAGGAAACAGCGTGACGTTTGGAATTTTTCTGTTGTCAGGAGCCACCATCGCAACCTTAAAATGTTTTCCCACTTCACTTGCCAGGTATCTTGCATAAGTACCGGAGCCTGAACCCCAAAGAGGAAACGTCTGCAAATAGAGAATTCTCATATGGAGGTATTGTAGAGGAAACCTTCCTAAAAATGCAACATGTAAAGAAGTATACCCAACTAACATGAATTTGTGTGCCTTAAAACACCTGAAAGGTGGCTGTATAGACTCCTTTCAGGTGAAGGAATTTGCAAACTCGAGTATAACGCGCGGGTATATGTGATTACTTCGGCCCAGGTGTAGCTACCGGTGGTGGTACAGGCGCTGGAGCGTCAGGTCTGATTGTTCCGCGTTGTAACAATAAATCTTTAACAGCATTTGTCCCACCTACAACACCACCAAACAAATCTGCCATATTGTCAGCCATTTGACTCATCTGTTCAGAGGTCCAAGGTTCTTGAGCTCGATATCTTTTCCACATATCTCCGACAGCTCCAACAAATCCCTCTATCGCTTCTGCTTGAGCTGGCGGATCTTTCTTTACTAAATCTTTAGCTACCGCAGACATAGCCGCATGCTCTAACAAATCTTTTCCTCTTCTTCCCAACTCAGCTTCACCTACTTGTGCAGGTGGGATATCCGTTTTTTGACCTCTCCATGAACTATCAGGAAATGCAGATGTGTGTTCTTGCGCATCTGTCTTCATAATTTCACCTCCTTTCTAAGATTATTTTTTTCCTATCCAAATAATTATCCAAATAATAACACACAACTCTAATAGCTTTCAACTTGAGTGTATATTTTTGAGTGTATATTTTAGTATATATTTTAGTATCAACATAATCCCATTGGAGTTAAATAGTCCCATCCCAACAATCTTTGCAAGAGCAACCTTTGCAAGAGTACCTCTTGCAAAGGTAGGCAAATATGATATCCTCTTTATCATGGCGTCAAAAAATTCTGTTAAAATTTACTCTGAAAACGCTTTCTATCATGTATATAACCGTGGGGTCGAAAAAAGAGATATTTTCCTTGACGAACAAGATTATTCCGTATTTCTCTCTTATCTTCAAACCTATACCACTCCTAAAGATGAGGTCAAATTTAAGAAAATAATTTCCTCGAATGACTCATCACCCAAAGAAAAAGATAAGGCGATAAAGCAGCTTCGACTAAAAAATTATTCCGGAAATATAGAACTCGTCTGTTATGCTCTTCTCCCTAACCATTTTCACTTACTTATCCACCAACACGAAAATGTGTTAAACCGTTTCATGAATTCACTCGGAACAAGGTATGGCATGTATTTCAACCGGAAATATAAAAGAACTGGCATCTTATTTCAGGATGTCTACAAAGCTGTAGTTGTGTATACTGATGAACAACTACTACATCTATCCCGTTATATTCATCTCAATAC
>JACREK010000028.1 GCA_016218275.1 Candidatus Gottesmanbacteria bacterium
GCCCAGACCATTTCTGGATGCGGGAATTTTGTTGTGGCTAAATTACAAAAATTTGCATTCACTGAAATATTTTTCTCAAAATTGCCTACGCAATCAAAGTTTTTTAGACTATAAATTAAAGAGGTGGGGTAATGTCAGACCATTGGTTTCACCCATGGCTGAATCAGGAACTCTTAACTCAGGATTTTTAACAAGGATGATAGCACTAGGAATACTATCCTCAGCAATTGTTGTCCATCGTTTTGCTCTTCGAGTATCGACTTTTGCTGTATATAAAGCTGCTAATTTTGCATGAGGGACGGATAAACCATTTCCTCCAAAAATTTCACCCGTGCGAGTAGGGGATCTACGTTGAAGGATTGTTTTAAAATGTCTTTCAGCATTAGGACAAACTGGATTGGGGTATTCATATAAAACGCTATTATCACGATAATGCGTTGAAAGAAAAGAACTTAATTCAGTTCGTTGAGCCATAGAGCCGATTATACTTAAAAAACCGCAAAATGTAAACTATGGGATAAACTGAGGGAAGCTTGGTGGACGATGAGGGGCTCGAACCCCCGACATCTTCAGTGTAAATGAAGCGCTCTACCAACTGAGCTAATCGTCCTAAATAACTTGGTAGATTTTATCAATTTCAGCAATGCTTAGCAAGCTACCAGCTAAGTTAATCAATGAAGAAAACCTAACAACTAGTACGTATTTTATATTGCTAAGTCAAATTATTATGCTAGAATATTTTAAGGAATGAATAAAAACATAGAGACAAATAAAATTTCCGTTTTAAAAATAGTTGTTAACCTACCTGTAAAAAATCTCATCAAATCAACTCATTTTTTCAGTGAATTAGGTTTTATGTCAGATCCCCATATCTCAAATGACAACATGACTGCTCTGGTTATCAACGATGGCAGTTCTGTACTATTGGTAGCGGAACCTTTTTTTAAGATGATAGCTAAAAATGCCAAGAAATCCATTGCGGATACAAATGTAAGCACTGAGGTAGTCACGCAGCTAAGAGTTGATAACAGGCAGCAAGTTGATATATTGGTTGATAAGGCGCTTACGTTGGGAGGAAAACCTGCTAGTGAACCAAACGATCAGGGTTTTCTCTATGGACGGAGCTTCCAGGATCTTGATGGGCATATCTGGGACGTTTTCTTTATGGATTCAGGTATGATATAAGCTAGAATAAATATAATTATGAAAACTATAATTTCAAAAGATGGCACAAAAATAGCTTATGAAGTAAGTGGACAGGGGCCAGCTGTTGTTTTAGTCGACGGAGCACTTTGTTATCATGACTCCGGACCAGGTCGTGAAATAGCCAAACTTTTGGAACCATATTTTACAACTTATATATATGATCGTCGTGGACGGGGTGAAAGCGAAGATACCAAGCCGTACGATATAAAGCGTGAAATAGAGGATTTAGAAGCAGTTATAGATGCTGCTGGCGGTAAGGCTTTTGTTTTTGGGCAATCATCAGGAGCAATTCTCTCATTAGAAGCAGCACGGGTAATTGGGGCAAAGATAAAAAAACTTGCAGTCTACGAAGCACCTATGATTGTTGATGATAGTCGTACTCCAATGGGAGAAGAATATCGTAAACGTATGGAGCAGTTAATCGCTGAAGATCGCCGAAGCGATGCTGTTTTAATGTTTTTTAAAAGCGTTCAGCTACCGGGAGTCTTTTCCTTTTTAATCCGCCTAACTCCGCTTTGGTCAAAATTGAAGTCTATTGCGAATACTCTCCCTTATGATTTTGCAATTGCATCACCCTATCAGTATGGCAAGCCACTCTCTAAAGACCGTTGGAATAAAGTTACAATGCCAACTTGGGTAGGCGATGGCGACAAGAGTCCTACTTGGATGCGTAACAGTCAAAAGGCTTTGGTTGAAGTTTTACCAAATGCCAAATATTACACCCTGCCCGGACAAACACACGCTGTTAAGGCTAAAAGTGTCGTCCCTGAATTGGTGAAATTTTTTAAAGCCTAATCTTACGGATTAATCATTTAGACATAAACTTCTACACGTACTGTATACTAACACTGTGAAAATTCTGGTAATCGAGGATGAATTGAAGCTCTCAAATAATATTAAACAAGGATTAAATGAAAGCGGATTTGCTGTTGACCAGGCATTTGATGGTGAAGAAGGACAGTATCTGGCAGAGTCTGAAGAATACGACGTAATCATACTTGACCTTATGCTGCCTAAAATTGATGGAGTAACACTTTGCAAAATATTGCGTAGCAAACAAATCAAAACTCCTATTATGATGCTTACCGCAAAAGCAAGATTAGAAGATAAAATTGAAGGACTTGATGTCGGCGCAGACGATTATCTAACCAAACCCTTTGAGTTTGCCGAATTAAAATCTCGTATAAACGCTTTACTTCGCAGAAGCCACAATCAACCAGAAGCGGTAATTACTATTGGTGAGCTTGTCATTGATCCAGCTGCGCATACGGTAAAACGTAATGATAGAACTATTACTTTAACTGCAAAAGAATTTGCCATTTTGGAATTTCTTGCTAGACACAAAGATGAAGTAGTCACAAGAACACAAATACTCGAGCACACCTGGGATTATAATTTCGATAGTATGTCCAATATTGTAGACGTTTTTATCGCCACACTTAGAAAAAAGATAGATGAGGGAACAAATAAAAAACTGCTGCATACTGTGCGTGGTGTCGGATTTAAATTAAGCGAGAAAAAATAATATGAATAAATTTTTAAAAACTTTACGGGCACGTCTCTTTTTTTGGTATACAGGCACACTAATTATTTTTGCGCTTTTTTTCTATTTTGTTATTCATATATTAGCTCTCCCTTATGGTAATGAATATTTTTTCTTCTTATTCCTCCTTCTTGCCTGTATCGGTTTTTATATTATCTATAAAATTACTAACTCAATAACCTACCTTTCACACAGAATAAGGCATATTTCCAGGAAAAATCTTGAAGAGCGTATTCTTGATATAGAGAGTGAAGACGAAATCGGAGAACTTGCATCTTCATTTAATAGCCTTTTGGATAATCTTGACGACGCTTTCAAAAGAGAACAGCAATTTATTGCAGATGTTGCTCACGAACTAAAAACACCCCTTACTACTCAACGCAGTTCACTTGAAGTTACACTTTCACAAGATAGGACAAAAGAAACATATAAAAAGGCACTTGAAGAAGCCTTAGACGAAAATAATCATCTTTCTTCAACACTAAAAAATGTGCTTGATCTGGCCTGGTCTGAAACACATGAAGAAAAGAAAAACAGTAGCATTTTTAATTTATCTGAATTATTGGAAGAACTAGCTGATATTGCTGAAAAAATAAAGCAATCAAAAAATATTGTCGTGAAATCATCTATTCATAAAGATATTTTTGTTAATGGATTTAAAGACAAATTGGCCAGAGCATTATTAAATATAATTGATAATGCTGTGAAATATACTCATGCCGGAAGTCTTTCTCTAAAGCTTCGTAAAACCCACAACCAGGCGTTATTGACGATATCAGATACAGGACAAGGCATAGAAGAGAAAGAGTTACCAAAAATCTTTAATCGATTTTATCGAGGATCAAAAACAGATAAAATTCTCGGATCTGGATTAGGTTTAGCAATTACCAAATCAATAGTATCTCTTCATCAAGGAAATATCAACGTCGAAAGTAAACTAAATAAACCCGCCCGCAATGCTTCGCAAAGCGATACAGGCGGGGGCACTACCTTTACAATAAGTCTTCCTCTTGCTCAGTAGTTCTTCATAATTCCTTAATACTTTATTTAGTAATCTTCCCCTATGAACAAAACAAAAGTTGATATCAAGGGTATGCACTGCAACTCTTGTGAAATATTGATTGAGGATGAATTATTAAAAATTCCTGGTGTTAAAAAAGTGAAAGTAAGCCAAAAAAAAGCCTGTGCTGAAATATTCTATAAAGGACAATTAAACCAGAAAAATATTTCTTTAGCAATACAAAAGGCAGGGGCAGAATACAGTCTCGGTAAAGAACAACGGCAATTTTTCTCTCATAATGCACATGATTATATGGATTTAAGTATAACGATTATGGGAGTATTTGCTTTACTTTTTCTTGCCAAGGCACTTGGCGTATTTGAAATCGGGGCAAAGACAGGAAACAATTTTAATAATCTGCCGGTTGTTTTTCTTATTGGTCTAACCGCCGGAGTTTCTACTTGCATGGCGATTGTGGGAGGATTGGTTTTGGGAGCATCGGCGCGTTTTGCCGAAAAACATCCAACTGCAACAACACTGCAAAAATTTAAACCACACCTCTTTTTTAATCTGGGAAGAATTATTTCATATTTTATTCTAGGCGGTCTCATCGGCTACCTCGGCTCATTCCTGCAACTCTCAACTTCCGTTTTAGGTTTGCTGACTATTGCTGTCGGCTTTGTCATGCTATTACTTGGCATACAATTAACAGAGATCGTACCAGGATTAAGCCGCATTAAATTTACTCTCCCCAAACAAATAAGCAGACTCTTTGGTATCAAGCAAAAAAGTGAACAGGAATACAGTCACAAAAATTCAGCGATGATGGGAGCGCTGACATTTTTTCTCCCCTGTGGATTTACACAAGCAATGCAACTATACGCAATCAGCAAAGGTAATCCCGTTACTGGTGCTATAACGATGGGGGTATTTGCCCTTGGTACAACTCCTGGACTCCTAGGCATTGGAGGATTAACGGCTGTTGTCAAAGGTGCGTTTGCAAAACATTTTTTCCGCTTCGCAGGTGTTGTCGTGGCACTTCTCGCCTTCTTTAATATTTCAAATGGACTTAATTTAACAGGCAACCCAATTAGTTCAGTACTTTCCTACACAAGCGCTGCGGCTGCGCAAGGAAATAATCAAATAGTGCCTGTAAAAGACGGAGTACAAATTATGGAGATGACCCAAGATGCTACAGGCTACAATCCTAACAAATTTACGGTTCAAAAGGGAATACCAGTACGCTGGATTATTAATTCCACGAACTCTGCCACCTGTGCAAGTAGTGTTATTGCTTCTCAAATTGATGTACGCAAACAATTATCATCCGGTGAAAATATTATTAAGTTCACGCCCACTGAAACAGGTACAATAAAATTTTCTTGCTCGATGGGTATGTACACAGGTACAATTACAGTCGTTGAAGCAAAAGAAAAGCCAACAAAACCTTCCGCTTTAAAAATAGAACAAACAACGCCAACTTCAATTGAATCCGAGCCAACACCGACCGTTACCCAAAAAATAATTACCCCAGAAGTTACTCAAGAACCAGATATACAAATCCTTAAAGCAACATATTCTCTTGATAATGATGTTCAGCCTAGAACGTTTGTGGCAAAAGCTGATCATGAGGTTCGTTTGGAGATTGAAGCTTTAGATAACGGTAGAGGCTGCATGGGAAGCGTGATGATACCAGGACTTACAGAGCCGCAAGGATTTAATAAAGGCGAAACAACTATTCTTACATTCAAACCAAAAAAAGGTACCTATCAACTTACGTGTGCCATGGGAGTGCCACACGGAATAATTATCGCGAATTAAAGGAAAAATTTATGCAAACAATACAAATATTAGGACTAACTTGCTCGGCTTGCCAAAAACTTATCAGCAAAAAAATCAAAACAATAGCAGATGTTGAAGCTGTAACTGTTGAGCTATCAGGAGCAACGGCGATCAAAGCACAAAGGGAAATCTCAGAAAACGAAATAAAAAAAGTGCTTACAGGTACACACTATACAGTTGGAGGGGGGAAATAAGATGAATCAACCATTATCTTTCCAAATAAAAGGAATGACTTGTACCTCTTGCGAGATGTTAATCTCTGAAGAGTTACAGGAGGTAAAGGGCATTAGTGATATTGCTATTAGCCACAAAACAGGACAGGGATCACTTGTCTATAATCCTTCTTTGGTAACTGATAATATGATCCGTGATGCAGTTACGAAAGCGGGCTATGAGGCAGTTCTTCAGGATATGCCAAAGTCAAATAGCAACGGTCTTAATAAAAATACGCTTCTTTTTAAGGATTCAGCAAAAGAAACTCCTATAAAAGTTACCTTTCAGACAAAAATAGAAGCAAAAGGCAAAATCACGCAAGACGCGCAAAACAATTTTATTTTTGACGGAGAATTTGAAAACAACAGCTCCACTAAAATTACTCTTCCAAAAGGCATTGAAGCAAGATCAAAAGAATGAGTCTGGTGCAAAACTAAATATAGGTTATGCCCGCAATCCAAAATAGTTTCAACATATGAGAAATCAAAGCCAGATAAGCATTTTTTGCAAAGTTTAAAATTCCCCGCATTTCCTCTTTTCCCAAATGATAC
>JACREK010000026.1 GCA_016218275.1 Candidatus Gottesmanbacteria bacterium
ATATTGGAGGAAGAGCGGGGTGAAGGGAAAAGGATTTAGCCGACCAAAAAAAATTAAATTTCTTGAGGAAGAAACAGAGTGGCTTTATCTTACGCCAGCCCAAAGAATCCGCCAGACTTCAAAATTGTGGCAATTTTATCTTGCCTTGGGAGGAAAACTTGATCCTGAACCCGATTCTCAAAGTCCTTTCTACTCTCAAGAAATATAAAGTAAAGTCTCTTTTAATCGGTGGTCAAGCTTGTATTATCTATGGCGCCGCTGAATTTAGCCGTGATTCTGATTTTGTTGTGCTGTGCGAAGAAAGAAATCTACAAAAATTACAAATGGCATTAGAAGCTTTAAAGGCAGGGCTTATCTATGTCCCTCCTTTAGAAATTAAATATTTGGAAAAGGGCCATGCCTGCCATTTTAGATGCAGCGCAAAAGATGTGCGAGGCTTACGTATAGATATAATTTCTAAACTTAGAGGATGCGAGTCCTTTGATAAATTATGGGAGCGTAGAAGAACAATATCGTTAAAAGATACTGGTGGCACTGTAGATGTCATCGGCCTTGGCGACCTTGCGCAGAGTAAAAAGACCCAGCGGGATAAGGATTGGCTGATGCTTAGGCGCTTAGTGGAAAACGATATTATTTTATATAAAGATAAACATCCATCGGATGAACAGATAAAATGGTGGCTTCTTGAATGCAGAACCCCTGGAACCCTTGTCAAACTTGTAAAAAACTACTCTAAAATTGCTAAAGATTGTAGCCTAGATAGACCCCTTTTAATTTCAGCTATTCAGCAAGATTTACCGAAACTTAATTCACAGCTTAAAGTCGAAGAACGTATTGAGCGACAAAAGGATATAGAATACTGGGCTCCCTTAAGAAAGGAGTTGGAAGTCCTACGCCATAAAAATCTTAGGAAACCAAAAAGAGTAAAAAGCTAATCTTATTTTTGTCCCTTCCTGTCCCAAATTTGTCCCATTCTTAAAGTTCCCCAATAATTTTTAAAAAAATATATCAATCTATCTCAAATCAACAGAATTTTTTACTTGACACCATCTTATAAGGATTGTATATTATGTTTAGATTTGTAAACATATGTTTATATTGGTAAACATAGAAGAGCAGATGAGTTTATGAGACTACACGACCCATTAGATAATATTCTAAATAATGAGGTAAAAGTTAAAATCCTGCGTTTTCTCTGTAAAACAGAGGCGGAATGGAGCGGGCGTCAAATTGCTCAAGAAATAAAAGTAAGCCCTGCAGCCTGCCATAAGGCTCTCCGGGAACTCAATAATGAAAGAACACTTTTACTTAGAAGCGTAGGAAAGAGTTATCTTTATCGTTTAAATGAAGAGAACCTCATTGTCTCAGACCTACTCAAACCTCTATATGAAAGAGAGAGGAGAATTCCTGATGAGGTGTATGAGGCGATAGTGAGAAATGTCTCCTCTCTTGTGATAAAGGATATAATTTCTATAGCAGTTTTTGGTAGTGTGGAAAGAGGAAAAGAGCGGCCTACCAGTGACATAGACCTTTTAGTGGTGGTAAAGAATCCTGAAAACAAGAGAAAAATTGAGGAAGATTTTGAAAAAATAAATGAGAAGATTATAAGCGGATTTGGTAACACAGTTTCTACCTACCTTCAGACTGCAGACGAAGTTAAATCAAAATATAAAAAGGGGCTTGGCTTGATAAAGGATATACTAAAATCCCATAGATTGCTTTTTGGCAAGCCCTTAGAGAATTTATTAAATGGTAGCTAAGAAAATAAAGACAAGAGCGATAGAAAGAAACGAATATAAAACCTGAAAAAAGCGTAAAAAATGCATTTTAGCATGACAAAAATTCTTGCAATGCCGACGGAAACTGAATATAATATTACTCATAAAAGCGTCTACGCAGAACCCGTCCTAATAGGACGCATTGTGTGTAATGCCAAAAGGTATAAGAAATATCCAAATTTCCGTCGGAGAACGCAATCTAACTCACTTCGGTGGAATCTTTCTAATTCACTCATTTTGCAAAAAACTGAGACTAAACTGGCTTTTGCAAAATCAAATTCGATCCCTGCCCGCATACAAACGCTATCACCCCGTAGAATTAATCTTAGCCATTATTTATGCCTTGATTGCTGGTATTCACCGTTTGAGCAGGACCAAAATTCTTCAAGGCAATGGCGCTTTCCAACAAATAATTGGACTAAAAACATATCCATATTCAAGCAGCTTGAGACGTTTTTTAAAACGAGTCACCCCAAAAGTAATTCAGAGTATCAACAGCGTTCACGATCATCTAAGGTTAAAGATGTTTTATCTACCAAAACCTCGCACCAGCCTTCTATTCGATTTCGACTCATCCGTTCTTATCATTTACGGCAAACTTATCGAAGGTGCAGAGAAAGGTTACAATCCTGGCAAAAGGGGTGCCCGTTCTTATCACCCTTTACTTTGCTTCGAGTATCACTCAAGAGACTTCTGGCATGGGGTCTTAAGGCCAGGGAATGTCTACACTTCTGCTGGGTCATTGGAATTTCTAAACGCATGTCTGGCCAAACTCCCTCCATATGTCTATCGCATCAGAGTCCGAGCAGATTCTGGTTTTTTCGATCACAAATTTATCGAGCCTCTCGACGACAAAGGGATTGGTTATGCCATTGTCGCCAAGTTGACCCATACTATCAAACTGAAACTCAATGGGTTGCGTTACCATCAATTCAGAAAAGACTGGGAAGCCGGAGATTTCCATTACACACCCAGGGGCTGGAAGAAGCCACACCGCATTGTAATAATACGCCGTCCAAAACCAGAAAAAGATTCAGAGCAACTAACCCTTTTCACTTTAAAACACTACGCTTATCAAGCTTTCGTAACCAATCTTCCTTTGGCTCCAGAAAATGTCTGGTATTTCTACCGTGGGCGTGCCTCCATAGAAGTAACCATCAGAGAGCTCAAAGAGAGCTACGCCTTGGCGAAAATACCAACCAACAACTTTTTGGCCAATCAAGCCTATTTTTCTCTTCTTCTTTTTGCTTACAATATCGTCAACTGGTTCAGACGAACTTGTTTGCCCAAAAAATTTCAACATGCGTCATTACAAACTATTCGGACAGAATTTTTGGTTTTACCAGCCAGGCTGGTCCGGGCACAACACAAGAATGTACTCAAATTGCCAGCAGAATATATTCCGAAACAAGAATTGGAACATATTATGCGCAAAATTGAGAGGATGAAACCTTTATGATTTTCAGCAGTTTGCAA
>JACREK010000005.1 GCA_016218275.1 Candidatus Gottesmanbacteria bacterium
AGTCAAAACAATAACGAAACAATTGGGGATAAGATAAAACAGCTTAGAAATAAGCAAGGATTAACGCAGGACGAATTGGCAAGAAAATCCGATCTTCCCTACACAACACTGACCAAAATTGAAACAAACGTTATCACCAAACCATCCATCCAAACGGTGGTAAAAATAGCAAAGGGTCTAGGGATAACTCTTGATGATTTGATGAAATAAAATATGCAAAACTTCTCCTATAAATCATTTTTAAGAAACTATTATCTAACAAGTTTTTTCTATGACTTCATTTTTGCGTACGCTATTTACAATGTTCTTTTTAATATTAGAGGTTTAAGTATTTTTCAAATCTCATTACTATTATCGTGGTGGGCATTGGTGGCTATGCTTTTTGAAATACCAACTGGTGCTCTTGCAGATTACTGGAGCCGCAAAAAAATGCTGACCATTGCTCCAATTATAAAATCTGCTTGTTTTATAATTTGGTTTTTTGCAAACGGTAATTTTTATCTTTATGCTTTAGGATTTGTGTTTTGGGCATTGGGTAGCTCGCTCGTATCTGGCACAACAGAAGCAATTCTGTATGATACTTCCGTCTATGCTGGGAAAAAAGATGAGTATGAGAAAGTATTAGGAAGAAAGAAATTTTATTTTAATATCGCATTGGCAATTTCCACTATTAGCGGTGGGTTTATGGCAAGCTTTAATTTTGATTGGGCAATTATTTTTTCTGTTGTGCCCTTGATTCTCTCTGCCTTTTTTGCGTCTTTAATAAAGGAGGTACCAAAAGTAGAAACGACCGGTGAAATACACTATTTGGAATATATTAGGATTGCTTTTAGCGAAATAAAATCAAACCGTGTTTTGCTTTACCTTATCATTTATTTACTTGCTATTTCTATCTTTGGCGATTTGGAAGAATTTGATCAACTCTATTACCAGCTTGCAAAACTTCCAATCTACGCTTTTGGAATTGTCGGTTTCTTATGGTCATCATTTAATGCGGTCGGGGCTTATTACGCCCACAAGTTTAAGAATGTTTCTTCAATATTTTATCTACTTCCTTTTGTAAGTGGTATTTTACTCATATTCGTTGCTAAGTACCCAAGTATTCCCATGATAGGATTGCTATTAGCTTCATATTTCATTACTACTCCTTTGAGAGTTTTGGTGGAAAGTAAAATTCAACATAATATCTCAAGCGTTGGCAGAGCAACGGTAACTTCCGTGAGTACTTTATTTATCAATTTTTTTGGTGTTTTATTGACCCCGATTTTTGGTTTGATTAGCAAAGTTTGGAACCTACAAGCGATTTATTTAGCAACCGCATGTTTTTTGTTTCTATTTGCAGTTTGGGTTTTTATTGTAAGAAACAAAGTTGCAGTTAAAACCGCAAACGGCTAAGATAAAAAAAGAATTTGCCGCCAAACCGAGCGAGGCTCGAAGTTCCGCTAAAAGCGGAACGAAAAACTTGAAATCGTCCAATTCGAAAGGGTCGCTTCCGCGGTCGGGCGGAAGGGGGGTTTGGGGGGAATTCCGCCCGCCCTACAAATTTTGGGCGAAATCTGTTCGAATTTTTTCGAAAGCACACCGCTGCATATAAGTCGGTTATTGCGTGTGTTTTAGAGATTGAATCAGTCTTTTTTCGATAGCTACAGCTTTTTTTGTCGTCAATTGTTCTATTTTTCTTGGCCTGTCTAATTCAACCTTGATTATATCCACAACAGTTGCCGGTTGTTTGCTTAATACGTAGATTCTATCTGCAAGGAGAATTGCCTCCCTTATATCATGTGTCGTAAAAAGTATCGTCAGATTTAGCTTTTTCCAGATTTCCAGAAGATAATAATGAAGATCAAGTCTTGTGATAGCATCAATTGATCCGAATGGTTCGTCCAGAAGAAGAAGCTTTGAATTGAAGGCAACCGTTCTCAAAAGTGCTATTCTTTGTTTCATCCCTCCGGACAGCTGGTAGGGATAATAATTTGCAAACTGTGAAAGACCAAAATCTTCAAGAAGACTTATTGCGTTTCCTTTTGCCTTCTCTTTTGGGATACTTTTTACCTCGTAGGAAAGCATTATATTTTGAAGTGCCTTCATCCAGGGAAAAAGGAGTGGTTCCTGGAACATATATCCGCAGATACCGTGTTTTGAATCTAGATCTTTTGAATCGATGGTTATCTTCCCGCTGTCGTAAGGCAAGACTTTCGAAATGATATTAAATAGGGTGGTCTTGCCGCAGCCGCTTGGACCGATAATTCCCACAATTTCATTTTCCGCCACATCGATGGATATGTTATCGATTACATTAAGAGACTTATCAAGGGTTGGGAAAGATTTGGAAACATTTTTTACTGATAATCTATTCATTCAGAAATTCGTCTGTGAACATTTCTTTTGCATTAACCTCTTTTTCTATAAGCTTATGATCGGATAGCCATTTGCTATAGCGACTCCAGACCTCTTCCCGCTGTATACCCCATTTTGGGGCATCTTTTTTATATTCATGGCTTAAATATTGCTGGCTTTGGATTACCAGTTTGCGGTTTAACTCCGGGGCATATTTTAGTAAAATCTCCGCAGATTCCTGCGGGTGTGATATGGAATATTCATAGCCTTGAGAAACAGCTTTGACAATCCTTTCAACCAGCTCTTTTTTGGTCTTTATATGGTTGGCACTTGTAATTATCACCGGTGTATAGTAGTCAAGAATCGGGTTTAAATCTTTAAGCATGATGGTATTTAGTTTTATTCCTCTTCTTTCAGCTTCAATCCCATCCCAGCCGTAGAATATCCATTGGAAATCGCTATCTTTGCCGATTGTCTTAAAAAAATCTGTCTCTCCGATGGTGATGTTTTTTACTTTGGAAAAGTCGGCACCCGCTTCCTCCATGACAGCCTTAATTACGGCCTCCTCAATCGGAGAGCCCCACCCGCCGTATCTTTTCCCTTCAAAATCTTTTACGGATTTTATATTGCTCTTTGGAAGTGAAGCAAATGCCGAAGTGTTATGTTGGATAATGGCAGCAACAGAGACAACAGGGATATCTTTAGCTTTAGCCAGTGTAACCGCCTCCTGGCTGCTTACTGCAAAATCGGCTTTACCGGAGGCAGTGATTTGGATATTATCACCTTCTGCCGGATGAAGAATCTCAACATCAAGGTTTTTGTCGGAAAAGTATCCTTTTTCTTTGGCTACATATATACCCGTATGGTTAGTATTGTGGAACCAGTCAAGCAAAATTGTGACTTTTGCAACAGTTGTTGTTTTTCTGTTGGAAACATTTTTATAGAAAAAGACTGCGGTTAAAATTGCGATAAAAATCAGGATAAGAAATATTATTTTTTTTGACATATTTACTCCTTTTTAAAATCTTATTATTTTGACTCCAGGGTATTGATATATACTGCAGGGTTTCAACCAGCAACACAAGAAGGATGCTCAAGAATGTAATGACAAGAATTGTGGCAAATACTCTGTCTGTGACATATGACTTTGATGATCTTATAAGAAGAATACCCAATCCTCGATCTGTTCCTACCCATTCGCTTACAACAGCAGAAATGATGCTATAAGATGCGGCTATCTTTAGACCTGAAAAAAAGTAGGGTAGACTTGAAGGCCAATACAAGAATTTAATCTTCTTTATCTTGTTTGCTCCCATGGAATCTAAAAGACTTATAAAAGAATGATCAATTGCTTCAAATCCGGCAAAAAGGTTAAGGGTTATCGGGAAAAAACAGACAATAGCAATCAGTATTACTTTTGGTATTAAACCAAATCCAAACCA
This sequence comes from Candidatus Gottesmanbacteria bacterium, assembly GCA_016218275.1. GTDB lineage: Bacteria > Patescibacteriota > Microgenomatia > 2-02-FULL-39-11 > 2-02-FULL-39-11 > JACREK01. The sequence goes on from JACREK010000005.1 coordinate 3,780, forward strand.
TACGGAAAGAAGGGGTGCAATCACTATGAAAGGAATAGTTTGGGAAAGTATGAGGAAGGGATAAATAATATTGTAAAACAAGCGGGATAACTTCATGGCAAGCGCAACAATTATTGCAAGTATTACGGAGATAAAAAGTCCCAAAAAAGCCTCAAATAATGTCGGGAGCAGATGGTATACAAATAACTCTTTTGATTCCAAAAGAGAATTCAAAATCTGCAAAGGTGAAGGCAAAATCCATTTTTCGATTTTTAAAAAATTTACGGCTATCTGCCAGATAAAAACAAATAACAGGAAGAATGCAACAGAAGTTATATATTTTTTCATTTTTTGGAATATTTTTTAAGTTTTTCTTCAATTGTCATTACCCCTTTTGGGGAGTACATTATCTTTACGTTAGTGAATACGCTTTCGGCACCTTCTTTTATGCACAAGTTTTGAGCTTTTTTAACAATTTCTAAAAGGTCTTCCAAGTTGCCTTCCATGGTTGTCTCCATGGGTCCGACTGTATAACTTACCTTTGATTTGTCTACAAGATGAATGACTTTGTCGATAATCTGAAGAGTTTTTCTGTTGTCTTTTGTTTTTGGCAAAACCTGGAAAGCTATACTGGCATTATACATAAATAAAAAAAGCGATTTCCGGGAAGGAAATCGCAACAGTTGACATGGTTTCCCTCCGCCGGCATTATCCGAACAGGTTATAAGGGTCTCCGCCAGCTGGCGGACTCTCAGCCCTGATTAAATCCTAGGCTCCCCTAACTTAAGGTTATTATATCATTTCTAAATTTATAGAAAAGTGTAGAATATCACTAAATGAAAAGGATGGTTATATTTTCTAACGGAAATCTTTCTGATACATCCTTTGTTAAAACAATCGTTGAAAAGGATGACTTTATTGTCTGTACGGATGGAGGGGCAAGATATGCATTGGAGCAGGACTTAATACCCAATATTTTGATAGGCGATATGGATTCCGTAGAAAGTGAAGTTTATCAGTCAATAATCCAAAAAGGTACGGAAATAATCAGATACCCAGCAAGAAAAGACAAGTCGGATTTTGAACTTGCCGTCGATTATGCATTAGGCAAAAAGGCAAAAAAGATATTGATATTCGGATTACTGGGAGACAGGATAGACCATTTCCTTGGGAATATCCTTCTTCTTCAGAAAGTAAGAAAGGAAAACAGATCGTTGGGGATAATTATCTACGAGGGAAATAAAACGATTTATTTCGTCGATAAAGAATTAGAGATTGAAGGCGAAATCAATGATGAGTTATCGGTTATACCCCTAACCAAAATTGAAAATATAACTCTTAAAGGGTTAGTTTATAAACTGTCAAATGCAGTTTTAAATATTGGTACTAGTTTGGGAATAAGTAACATATTGAAAAAAAAGAGGGTAAAGATCAGTTTGAAAAAAGGGTTAGTTATGGTTGTTCATGCGAAAAGATTGTCTTCCACTCCCGAAGTGGTGGCTTCGGATTATGAGAAAGTTTAGAGCTTGGTCTCAGAAACAATAGATCTGTAGATTTTATTTGCATAATTGCATATAATATTAAAAGGATAATCTATGCCTGCTCAAACTGCACCTTCAGCTTTGAAAGATAAACCGGATTTGAATGAACTTTTACTTTCCTGGAAAAGTCCATCTCATCCTTTCAAAAAAAGAAACAGAATATTTTACCAGACGGTTGCGGCGATTACATTTTTACTGGTAGTGATAGTCTTTTTTCTTCATGAGTTTATGCTGATGGGAGTAATTTTAGCAGTTGCCTTTTTGGTCTATGTCATTTCTTCTGTTCCTCCGTTTGAAGTGGAACACAAAGTGACTCCATTGGGATTTGATAATGCCGGAAGGTTATTCCGTTGGGTGGAACTGGGGGCTTTTTGGTTTGAGGAAAAATGGGGATTTAAAACTCTGGTTATCCAGACGCGGTTACCCTTTCCGGCAGAAGTAAGAGCAGTATTGCAAGAGGCAGGAGAGGAAAAAGTTAAAGAAATTGTCGGCAGATATCTTCTTTTTATGGAAAAACCTCCGAAAAGCTGGACTGATAATTTTTCCGATTGGCTGAATAAAAAAATCCCGCTGGAAACTACGACTTAACTGCTAATTCGCAAATTAACCTGCTTCATAATATAATATTCGCAGCAAAGGTCAGATTTTCTGTGCCTGTAGCTTAACGGATAAAGCGCGGCCATGCGGAGGCTGAGACTGAGAGTTCAATTCTCTCCAGGCACGCTTCGTTTCACTCAGCGCAAGCGCTTGTAGTTGAATTCGGGCTTGCCCTGAGGAGCGAAGTGACGAATGGTGGGGTGCAGGAGCGGTTTATCTGGCTGGTTTCGAAAACCATGCGGGGTTAAACCCACGGGAGTTCGAATCTCCCCCCCACCGCCATATGACACGAGAATTTTCAGCCGGAGGAATTGTTTTTAAGAAGCTTAAAGCGGGAAGCGCAAAGCGGGAAGATTTATTGTGGTTGATATGTCAGCATAGCCAGCATAAAGGCTGGGTTTTTCCAAAAGGACTGATAGGAGATAATATTAAAGGTGAGAAAAGTGAAAATACAGCAGTAAGAGAGGTAAGAGAGGAAACAGGAATTGAAGGGAAAATTATTGCCAAACTCCCAAATCCCGCCACTTATTGGTATGTTTGGCAGGGGGAAAAAAGATTTAAAACGGTTTCTTATTTCCTGATGGAATATATCAGCGGGGATATAAAAAATCATGATTTTGAAATGTCAGAAGTTATCTGGTTGCCAACCGATAAGGTTATGGAAAGATTGACTTATAAATCTGATAAACTAGCTTTTGGGGAAGCTTTGAAATTGATGGATAAACTGCCCTCGTAGGCTAACGGATAGACCGCAGGATTCCGGATCCTGTTGTGTGGGTTCGATTCCCGCCGGGGGCGCCTCACTTCGTTCGGCACAAGCGCATTAATGCAAAATTTATCTTATGAAAAAAAACGATTTAGTTAATTTTATTTTTGAAGCTTCAGCATTGAAGAGACTACAACGTACCGGTTGGCAGATATTGGGAGAAAATAAAGAGTCTATTGCCGAGCATTCATTTATGGTAGGTATAATCAGTTTTGTTTTGGCAAAACAACTGAAGGCAGATTTGGAAAAAGTGTTATTGATGAGTTTATTGCATGATTTTACCGAAAGCCGGATAGGGGATATCTATAAATTGGCTGACTTTTATGTGAAAGCAGATGTGATGAGTGCGGCAAATGATGCATTTTCAGATTTGCTTATTGAAGACGAAGCAATTAGAATGACCAAGGAATACGAAGCAGAAAAGACTCTTGAGGCAAAAATTGTCCATGACGCCGATACTTTGGCTTTGATGATTGAGTTGAAACAATTGATGGAGAAGGGGAATATCAATGCAGAGGAATGGTTTTTAGGAAATGTTGACGCTTTAAGGCTAGATGTATCAAAGAAATTAGCACGGGAGTTAAAAAATTCTAATAGCCAGGATTGGTGGAAGAGAGAAAGAGAAAAGATACA
>JACREK010000027.1 GCA_016218275.1 Candidatus Gottesmanbacteria bacterium
CGTTTCAGTTTTTTCCGACAATTCCGGAGCGGTATCTTTTGATGAAAAATATCTTATTACCCATAAAGTGGAAACACACAATACTCCTTCAGCTCTTGATCCGTTTGGAGGCGCAATCACAGGCATTGTCGGAGTAAATAGGGATACCATCGGATTTGGCTTGGGAGCAAAACCGGTTGCCAATTTTTACGGATTCTGCTTTGCAGATCCTAGAATTGATGAAGCGCTGTATAAAGGACCAAATTTTACGCAAAAAATGCTCTCCAGCCGGCGTATTTTGGATGGTGTGGTAGAGGGCGTAAATGCCGGAGGAAATCAGTCCGGTATTCCTACGCCTTCCGGATTTATATATTTTGACGAAAGATACAGAGGTAAACCGTTGGTATTTGTAGGAACCATTGGATTAATACCCAAAAAAATAAAAAGTAAATTTTCTCATCTCAAGAAAGCAACACCCGGAGATTATATTGTTATGATTGGAGGACGTGTAGGAAAAGACGGTATTCATGGCGCTACTTTTTCATCTGAAGCACTAGGAAGCGGCAGTCCTGTGACTGCAGTACAGATTGGAGATCCGATAACCCAAAAAAAATTAAGTGATGCGCTGATTATGGAAGCAAGAGATTTACTGCTTTACAACAGCATCACCGATAATGGAGCAGGAGGATTATCTTGTTCGGTAGCGGAAATGGCCAAAGAATCAGGCGGATGCTGGGTGGAACTGGAAAAAGTGCCGCTAAAATATCCAGGCCTTTCTCCTTGGGAAATTTGGATATCCGAATCCCAGGAAAGGATGACATTGGCAATTCCTCCTAAGAAATGGAAGAAGTTTTACACTTTAATGAAAAAAAGAGGTGTAGAAGCAACTGTTATCGGAAAATTCACTAATTCCGGAAAGTGTATTGTTGTCTACAACGGAAAAGTAGTTATGGATATTGATATGCAATTTTTGCACTATGGCTTGCCAAAGAGACCGATGAAAACCATGTATCCACATCATTCTGGCTTGTCCAGAATCGATTCTGGAGTCGCTTCGCTCCCCAGAATGACGGTTAAAGATTTGACTAAATTATTTTTGTCGATGCTGGGAAGGCTAAATATAGCCAGCTTTGAATTCATATCCCAGCAATACGATTATATGGTTTTGGGAAATTCGGTTCTTGGTCCGCTGCAGGGTAAAGGAAGAATTAATGCTGACACGGCGGCTATCCGTCCGCTTTTGGACTCTAAAAAATGTTTGATTATCTCCTGCGGGCTATATCCGTCATACAGTGATATCGATACATACATAATGGCGGCGGCAAGTCTGGATACAGCCATCCGAAATGTGGTGGCCGCAGGCGGTGATTTGGACAAAATTTATCTTCTGGATAATTTTTGTTGGTACGATTCTTACAATCCAATTCGGTTGAGGGAGCTGAAACGGGCAGCCCAAGCCTGTTATGATTATGCCACTCTTTACCAAACTCCTTTCATTTCCGGAAAAGACAGCATGTTTAATGATTTTGCCGGTTTTGATAAAAACGGAAAAGCCATCAAGATTTCCATTCCCCCGACGCTTTTGATTACTTCAGTTGGAATCATAGATGATTTTATGAAAGTAGTATCCCTTGATGCCAAAATTCCCGGTGATCTGGTCTATATACTGGGCGAAACTTATGATGAGCTGGGCGGCTCTGAGTACTGTTCCTCCGGAGGTGCTGTTCCCCGGGTTGATGCCGCTAAAAACAAAAAGCTCTATAAGGCGTTTTCTCATGCTATACGAAAAAATCTTATTTCCTCAAGTATAAGTTGCGGCCGGGGCGGTTTGGCAATTGCTCTGGCAAAAAAAGCCTTAGGAGGAAAACTGGGTATTGAGATTTCGTTAAAAAACATTCCCGGAGAAGTATCGCGGGATGATTTTGCTTTATTTTCTGAAAGCCAGGGAAGAATAGTGGTGACAGTTCATCCTGAAAGGAAAAAACAATTCGAGAAAATTATGAGGGGAAACAGTTTTGCCAAAATTGGAAAAGTGTTACAGAATAAATTAATTATTATTAAGGGATTGAAAAGTAATGTAATTGTTAATACTAATATTGACAAAGCATTGAAGTCTTATAGAAAAACGTTTGAAGGATATTAAATTATCTATGTCATTCCGAGCTTGTCGAGGAATCTCTCGCAAATGCGAGCTCAAATCACCGCCATCAGGCGGGATCCCGCTGAGGCGGGACAAGTTGAGGGATCCCTCCACTTCGGTCGGGATGACAAAGGAAAACTTATTATGAAACCCAAAGTATTAATCTTTGCCGGATACGGGCTTAATTGCGATGAAGAAACAAAATATGCTTTTGAGACAGCCGGCGCAAATGCGGATATAGTTCACATCAACGATATTATCACAGGATCTTGTCAACTGGAAAAATATCAGATACTGGTTTTTCAGGGTGGCTTTGCATACGGGGACGATACCGGGGCGGGAAATGCTTATGCGCAGAAGGTGAAAAATCATTTATGGGAAGAATTGCTGTCTTTTATACAAAAGGATAAGCTGGTCGTTGGAATCTGTAACGGTTTTCAAATATTGGTTAACTTAGGTCTGCTTCCGGCAACCGGCGGAAAGTATGGCATAAAAGAAGCGGTTTTGCTGCATAACGATAATGCCCGTTATACAGTCAGATGGGTCGATTTGGCAGTAGAAAATAAGTCTCTCTGGTTTTTGGGCATTTCGACATTGTCTCTTCCGATTGCCCATGGAGAGGGGAAATTTTATGCTCCGAAAGAAGTGTTAAAAAAAATGAAAAATAAAAAAATGATTGCTTTGCGCTATATAAAAGGAAAGATGTGCAGATGGCTGGATTTACCTGCCAATCCCAATGGTTCTATAGATGATATTGCGGCAATAACGGATGAAACGGGTAAAATCTTGGGACTGATGCCTCATCCCGAAAGGGCCCAATTTTTCCATCAGTTGCCCGACTGGACAACTCTTCGGGAAAAGTATCAAAAGTCTGGAAAAAAAATTCCCGTTGAAGGGCCGGGACTGGCTATATTTAAAAACGCAGTAAACCATTTTCTCTGATTGATAGTTGATTTTTTGTAAAGAAACGAATATAAGTGAGGTTATTAAATATGGTTTCAGAGCAACAAATAATTAATACCACTCAAAAATTGTTCAAAACCATAAGTTTTCCCTTTCTTGGTAAAAAATATCAGGGAAAAGTGAGAGACTTCTATAAGCTCCAAGGCAAAAGAGTCTTAATAACAACCGATAGAATTTCCGCTTTTGATAGAGTTTTAGGCTTTATTCCTTATAAAGGGCAGGTGTTAAACCAGCTATCCTCCTTTTGGTTTAGCAAGACTTCCGATATTATTCCCAACCATATTCTTGCTATTCCCCACCCAAATGTGGCAATTGTGAAAGAAACCGTACCCTATTCCGTGGAGATGGTAGTGCGAGGTTTTATTACGGGAGTAACTGTAACATCACTTTGGAGAGCTTATGAATTGGGTGAAAGAGTTATCTACGGGATAAAATTTCCAAAAGGTCTGCGGAAAAACCAAAAGCTGCAAAAACCGATTCTTACCCCAACCACCAAGGCCGAACACGGCGCGCATGATGAAAAACTGACTCGCAAGGAGATTTTAAAAAGAAAACTTGTTTCCCCCAAAATTTTGCAACAGATGGAGGAGGTTTCACTCAAGTTATACGAAAAAGGCAATAGAATTTGCCAAAAACGCGGTTTGATATTGGTTGACACCAAATACGAATTTGGAGAATATCGGGGAAAACTCGTTTTAATTGATGAGATTCATACTCCTGATTCAAGCAGATTTTGGAAGGCAGATAATTATAAAGCGCGGTTTGAAAAAGGAATAGAGCCTGAGAATTTCGACAAGGAATTTTTCCGGCTTTGGTATGCCAAAAAGGGATACCGGGGAGATGGAGAACCGCCGAAAATGAGTGTTGAACTCCAAATAAAAACCGCTATCAGATATATCAAGATTTATGAGATGATAACGGGGAAAAGATTTAAGCCGGAAGAGTACCCGCTGGAGGAAGGGATTATTAAGGCGGTAAAGAAATATTTTAGCATTTCGTCATCCCGAACGAAGTGAGGGATCTCTCGTAATTGAAGCTCAAATTTATTGAGAGATTCCTCGACTCCCCCGCATTGCGGGGTCGCTCGGAATGACAGGAGAAGGCAAGATGGTTATCATCTTTTTAGGTTCCAAATCAGATCATATTTGGGGAAAAGAAATAGTTAAGTATTTATCGGAATTTGATATTTCGTATAAGCTTCATATCGCTTCTGCTCACAAGACTCCTGAATATTTGTTGAACCTGATTAAAAAATACGAGGGTTCGAATAAGCAGATTGTTTATATCTGCGTTGCCGGAAGATCAAATGCTCTGGGAGGATTTGTCGATGCACAAACTAAAAATCCGGTGATAAATTGTCCGCCGTACAGCGAAAAATACGGCGGGTTGGATATTTTATCCAGTTTGCGGATGCCAAGCGGTGTTGCACCGTTAACTGTTCTTGAACCGGAGCAGGCAGCGCTGGCTGCGGCGAAGATTTTAGGTTTTAAAGAA
>JACREK010000030.1 GCA_016218275.1 Candidatus Gottesmanbacteria bacterium
ACTCCCGACTTAAAATTCAAATATCTTCCCAATATAAAAAGCAAGTCTGATAATCTGTTTAAATATATTAGTATTCTTTTGTCAACCGGCTCCTTCGCAGATAAGGCTACCAGTTTCCTTTCTGCTCTTCTTGCCACAGCTCTGGCAAAATAAACAAAAGTTGCTCTTTCTATTCCTTCCGGCAAAATAAAATTTGAGAGCGGCGGCAATTCCCCGTCAAGACTGTCAATCACTTTTTCCATCTCCCAGACTCTTGTCTTAAGTCTTTCTATGGATACTTTTGCGCCTGCCAAACAGCTTCCTATCAGGAAAAGATCTTTTTGTATCTGGTTGATAAATCCTTCTGCTCTTTTATCTGCCAGGAAGGAGGAAACAATACCCAAGAGACTGTTTAACTCATCAATGGATCCATAAGCTTCAATGCGAATACTGTTTTTTGAGACTCTTTTACCACCGTAAAGAGAGGTCTCGCCTTTATCGCCAGTACGGGTATAAATTTTTACTTTTGAAAGCATGGGTAATAAATTGAGGTTAGAAAAAAGAGATATTGGAGGTTAGATAAAGAAGTTTGAAATTAGATATTGGATAATCAAACTTCTAACTTCTAACATCAACAATCTAACATCTAACTTCAAAAATAGCTAACATCGATCTCTCTAGCATTCTGAGTATCCGCAGCTGTAGCATTTTTTACAACCTTCCTCATAGGCAAGCGCTGCTTCTCCGCAGGAAGGACAAAGATCATAGTCGGATTTGTCGATAAGAAGTGGTTGCTGGGTTAAGACTGACACATTCGGCTCGTTAAGCTGTTGTACTGCACCGTTACCATTGCCATTTTTTATTTTATAACCAAAATGCATCGCCAGTATTTTTGCCACCGCATCAGGAAGACTTCTTACTTTTTTGTCTCCAAATCCTAAGGATTTGGAACCGCCAATTCCGATTAACTGATTGAAGATTTGCTTGGCGCGTTCTCCGGCAGGGATAGTTGATTGCAACCGCAATACTAATGACGCAAGTCTTCCCATTGCCTCAGCCATGGCAGTCACATCCGATCCGGCTTTTCCCACATTGATAAAAATTTCAAGAGGTTCATTTTTTTCACCGGTATTTATAGTCACAAATGCAGCTCCGACCGGTGTATCTATTTGGTATGTGGCTCCGTGTACCATCATCGGTCTTGGCTTTATTTCCCCTTTTGTTTCTCCATTGGGTTTGACCTCTTCTTTTGCTTCTTCTTTCGTCCCTGCCTTGCCCGCCTTGCCGTCGGGCAGGCCGGCAGGCAGGTCAGTTACTCTTTCCAAAACTCCGGGCCTACTGCCGTCTCTCATATAAGTCACTCCCTTGCAACCCAACTCATAAGCAAGAGTATAGAGCTTTTTTACTTCTTCTATAGAATGAGTTTGAGGCGCATTTACAGTTTTGGAGATTGATGCATCTACATATTTTTGGATGGCAGCCTGGACTTTCACATGATCCTCGGGTATCAAACCATTAGCTGAAACAAAGTAGGGAGGAGTAGGATCATTGGGATGTTCCTTTTTCCACTGTTCAAACAGCGGGTGATACAATCTGTGTTCTCCCAAACGGTCACGTCTGATAAAGGAAAATTCATACACCGGCTCAATTCCTGATGAAACTCCGGAAAGAAGTGAGGTTGATCCAGTCGGGGCTTGCTGTAAAAGAACAGAATTTCTTATTCCCCATTTTTTGATACCATCCCTAATTTTTTTGGGAAGTTTTTTGATAAAGTAGCCTTTAATATATTTTGCGGCTTCAAATTTGGGGAAAGGTCCTTTTTCCCTGGAAATATCTACCGACGACTCATATGCGGCATCTCTTATAGTTTTGTATATTTTATCGATTATTCTGATGGATTCTTCTGAACCATAACGAACTTTCATTTTGATAAGCGCATCTCCCAGTCCCATCGTACCCAAACCGATTCTTCTCTCTCCCTGCTGTTGTACTTGCCTTATTTGAGGAAAAACATAAGTGTCAGCGTCAATAATGTCATCCTGGAAACGCACCGCTACTTTGGCAATTTTTTCCATAGTCTTATAATCCATCTTTCCATTTTTCACCAAAGCAGCCAGATTAATAGAAGTCAGATTACACACTCCCCAAGGCGGAAGTCCCTCTTCACCGCAAGGATTAACACAGTTGACTTTGTTGAAATACCAGTTATTAAACCACTTATTGTATCTTTCCATAAAAACCACCCCGGGCTCTGCGGATGCCCAGGCAGCTTCACAGATAAGATCCCAAATTTTTCTCGCTTTTACCGTTTTGTATACTCTTACCTTCTTGCCTGCCTTTTGCCATTCGTCCATGTAGCCTTCCCATTTAGTGTCATATTCGCGATCACCAATATCCGGAAATATCAAATCCCAATCCGCATCTTTTTTGACTGCTTCCATAAATTTATCAGAGACGCAAACGGAAAGATTAGCGCCGTTTATACGAGTTAGATCTCTTTTTACGGTGATAAACTCTTCAATATCAGGATGCCAATCCCAAAGCATCAGCATTAAGGCGCCGCGCCTACTATTGGAAGTATAGAACCCATTTCCAGACAGAAGATGTACATCTTCAACTTCCAGATCATAAACATTCTCTTTACCTATATATTTTATTGAAGAAATTTTGTCCGGTATGCAATTTCCTAAAAATTCAACATCTTCTTTATCTTTCTCTTGCAACATTGGCACCATTTGCTGTAAAAACATGACTGATTTTTGGGAAGACGTTGGGTTAGTTCTGGCTTGGGTTCTTTGAAAGTTAGGAATATAAATAAATCTCTCAACCATATTAAATGGCCAGCCAAAAAAACCGTTACGAACTGAGATTTTTTTATCCAAAACTTTTTGAGTGTAGGGGGCAAGGAAACTCATAAACCGTTTCATAAAAGTTGCACCATTAACCGTAACCGTATAAATTGTTCTCCAGTTTTTTTCTTTTCTTATTTGGGTCTTAATCTTGGCAGCAATGCCTAAGTTAAGAAGCAATAATTGTAAATCTTGTGCAAACCCTTCTGAAACGGTAGTAATTCTTAACCCTCCTTTGCCGCCACGATTACTTCCATCACCTAGAAATACACCAGCAATATATGCCTCAACTACTCTTTTAGGTGAGGAAAAAATAAGTTCTGGAACTCTTACGTTTATTGAATACTGCTTTAAAAGTCCATTTAGCAGTAACAACTCATTGATTTCACGGGAAAAAATCTGTAGGTTATAGACTGCTCCATCTCCTTTATATACCTTCGGTTCAATGCTAAAAACCCTTTTTATCGCCTCAATAAGCCTTTTAAGATCTTGCGGTCTGTCTTCTGCTACGGCAATTCTTATACCTTTTCCATCCGGACTAAATTCATCATGAATCTTTGAGCCATCAGCGTCATAGGCACCTATAATAAAGGCTAAATCTTCATTAAATACACCCGGGAGTGAAATTTTTTTTAGACTAGTGGAGTATTTTGAAGGAGTTGGTAAATTAGTGTTTAAAATTGCATATGGCAACTCATCACTCCATTGACTTAGCAAATGCACAATATGGTCTCCTTTTTTAAAATCAGAAAGTGGTTTAAGATAAAATTTTCCAGTATGATCAAAAGTTAAGAACTTATGCTCCAAGGTAGTTTTAACTGAATATCCTGCTGCTGTCTTCACTTCATAAAGCGGTTTTACTCCATTATTAAACTTAGTAATTATCTTTTGGTAACCTTGATGGGTATAAGCATAGAAATTTCTGTCAGTTTCCACTATTTCCTTAATTTTTATAAGACCGCGGTGAGTCATTATCTTGGTATCTCCTGCAAAGCACCCACCCTGTTGAATAATATCCTTAGTGGCAACAGAAAAGAGTTCAGCCCAATTGCACGGGCCTGATGAAAATCCGTTTACTTTTTTCACTCTTGCTCCACGGGGACGCAAGGAAGAAAGATTTATCCCTACTCCTCCGCCTCTTGCCATAATCTCCACCATTTGTTTGAGAGTGTCAAGAATTCCATCCCGGGAGTCGTGAGGCGAGGGAATCACAAAACAATTTGATACCACAACACCACCAGTAATAAACGAGTGATCTTCTTCCACTTCTAGGTCGTACACTATTCCCTTATACGTAGCAGTATTGATCGTGTCTATCCGCACCCAAAACAAATCATCGTGTGTTAAGAAATAGTCTTGATCGTGGTGCATGTTTGTCTTTTTTTCTCCAAATATATATTCGCATAAACCGTTGGCTTGACTGACGCCAGCGGTGACACGGTACGTATCGTGTCTACCATTCCTAGCGTTATTCTGGAAAATGGTGAAAAAGCGACCGGTACGAAGCAGCAGCTCGTGGAGTTGCACGGCAAGCTCCTTATTAGAAAGTGCGATCCCGAGGTTATTCTTTGAGAGGTAGCCGTCCGAACGGAATAGACCCTTGATGAGCGGCAATATGCGTTCTTTCGGCTGCTCCATGAGCACCTGCGGAATCCGTTTTTTGTACGAGTAGGCACCAAAAAAATTCTTGAAAAAAAGGCCCACTGGGTAGGATTCAACCCTGACCTGAATAAGGCGCTGTCCCCATCGATCTTCTCTGACCGTCGGAACAACCGCAAACTTTTCTTCCATGATCCCGGCTACTTCCTCTGCCCATTCCCGTTGCTGGGCATTGAAGGTGATTTGGATCCCGGCGGGAATCGAGGTACCGGTCCGGTGCGTCACGCAGCCATCGCCGAGCCACGTACCCGCAAGGAGCATGAACTTTTCGTCTATATCTATCTCCTCTTTCACCGGCTTCTTTAGTTGGTTTTTGGTGACGAGGGTACCGTCTGAGACAAACATTTCTGGTAAGTAATCAGTTATATGGAGCTTTGTGAGGGCACTGATCTGGGCGTTCCATGCAACCGCGACAAAATCGCCTTTGGCAAGATCTGCGGCTTTGATCCACTCTGGGTTCTTTTTCAAATGGAGGCCGTCACGACTTCGGTGGTTGTTTACCCAGTCCTGTTTTATTGCAAGCACGGGGTGCTCGCCGGTCACCCGAACATCATCAAACCCCAACTTTGTGGGCTTGATGATAAAAAGCGGTTCTTCTGTTTCTCTAACAAACACCCTCTCGACAGGCCGTGCCCGTTTTTTGCCGGTAATCACTTCATCTCCTGCCTTTATGTCTTTTATTGGTTTATAACCGCTCGGCGTCAACACTTCCTGATCCGGGGGAAGGCAGTTGTAATAGGTTACTTTATAACCGGTACCTGCTCCGGATAATATTCTTCCTCCGGGAACCAGCTTGAAATCTTCCATTGCTTCATAAAATTTCTTCTCCCAAACTTTCCGCACTTTTATCTCTTCTATCTGAGCAATACCCCGCGCTACCCTTCTCCACATCTCCTCGGGTGTTTTCTCCAGGGGCGTGCCTTTTTCATTTTTTAGAGAATATCTGTCCAAAAAGACTTGTTGCCGGATACCAGTTAATTTCATAAATACATTCTGTCATTCTGAGCGAAGCGAAGAATCCCCTACAATAACTGATTACGAATGGGATCCTTCGGCCTAAGCCTCAGGATGACACTATATCAATTTTTGTAATTCTTTTTCAAAATCTTCTACATCCACAAATCTGCGAAATACTGAAGCAAATCTGATATAGGCAATTTTATCTATCTTTTTAAGTCTGGTTGCCACCATCTGACCGATCTTTTTACTGTCCACTTCTACACTGTCTCCGCCTCGCAATTCTCTCTCTACCTCATCAACTATTTTCTCTATTTCCTCAATGCCCACCATTGTTTTCTCGCATGATTTAATGATGCCGTGCTTCAATTTATCTCTGTCAAATTGTTCTTTACGGCCGTCTTTTTTTATCACAATTAAAGGTACGCTCTCAATTCTCTCATAAGTCGTAAAGCGCTTGCCGCATTTACTGCATTCACGTCTCCTTCTGGTGGTAGCCAGATCTTCGCTATCTCTGGTTTCAACGACTTCGGTATCAACTGCATTACAAAAAGGGCACTTCATATGCATTCAGTATAAACACTTCATATATATTCAGTACAAGCACTTCATAATCTATGCGTTTACCCTGAATCCGCCAGCTGGCGGCTGAAGGGCATAAAAAACACGCTCTAGCGTGAAAAGTCTTCTACTCTATCTATAGCGTCCTCAATAATAGTAGGACGCTATATAGGTAGTGTCAAGAAGACAAAATATATCAAATAAGGTCAGTTTCAATTTTAGCTTCGGATGCATTATTTTACCTTTTTAAAGATTGTTTAAAATACCTTTAGGAAACTGCTTTGGAACTTGTGAAAAAATTAATTGTTCAAAAATTGTTTTTTTCAGGAAGATGGGGCAATTTGTTGTATCGCCTGATGTGTGATTCCTAGGGCATCATTTAGTCTTTTTTGGTAAGTCTCATCACTAGTTAAAGATATTATTTTGGTAATTATTTCTATATGTTTTTTAGCAGCCAAACCGACTTTATCAGATAGTCCAGGAGGAGGATCTCCTACTTTTCCAAGCTCTACAATACCAACTGCAGACAGAAGAAGATATTTTTCTCCTTTAGTGATGGTATCAATACCCAATTCAAATTTTCCCTTTTCCCAAAGAAGCTGTCCCATAACCAGTCTTTTATCTGAAAAAAGCAGATTTAATTGTATTTTCTTAACAGAATCACGGGTAAAAATGAGCAAAATTCTGTCTCTTACCACTTTGAGAAAATAAAGCGGGTTATCAGGCAAGATTCCGGGATACGGCAGTACATACTCTACTGTAGGCGTTGGAGTAGGAGTAATAGTGGGTAGAGGATTTTTTATTGCTCCTAAAACACTTCCCGCGGAGGAAAAGACAAAAGAGAAAACTAATATCAAAATTGAAAGTAAGATTTTTCCCTTCATGACGTCTTTTTTTATTATATAACTTCTTTAATATAATGCAAATTGGGATACCGGAGTATAAATGGGTCCGTTAGGTGTTAAAGCGCTGTTTATCAGGGCAATTGCGGAAACAGAAAAAGGTTTGGGCAAAATAAATTGTTCCGTGTTCATAATTTGTTTTATCCTTTGCAAGATTTTTTGCTCTATATGTTTGCCGCGGCCAACAGTAATGTGCGGGGTAAACTCTCTTCTTTCTTTTTTAAAGCCGAGATTTTCCATCTCAATATCAAGTTGTCTAACTAACAATTCAAGTTGAGGAGTGGTTTTTGCTCCTAACCAGACAATTAACTGTTCTCTTTCAAAAAATCCCAACTTCTCAAAAACCAGTTCAAAAGGCTTTATCCCAACACTACTCTTCTCTATTCCTTGTTTAATTTTTTCTACTATATCATCTTTGTAATTTTGAATTTTGGATTTTGAATTTATTTGGGATTTGGTGCTTTGAATTTGGAATTTCTTTTTGATGTTTCCCAAAAATTTAATCGTTAAATGGATATTTTCTTTCCTCGTCCAGGCAACTTGCGGAAAATCAGAAACTAACTTCTCAATGGTCTTTCCAATTTCTTCTTTTAGTTCTTCAGAAAAGTTAATGGCAACAAAGAGGCGCATAAAAAACTTATAAAGATTTTTGGTTATATTTTTTGCCTTTTTGGGGTATTTTAATTGTCTGGCGGGGATAAAGTATATTTCGAAGAGCATCTCTAATCAGTTCACTTATGGACATATAGCCTTTCTTTTCTACGTATCTTTTTGCATCCTGATACATGGTTTTAGGTAAAGAAATATTGATTGTAGTAGTCATATACATATATTGTATGCAATCCATACATAATTTGTCAATCATCAATTTTCTTTACTTATAAATTTCCGTATAACCTATTTACTTTCTTTTTTCCCAGATGCTGACTTATCAGAAACTGCCTCGAGGATGCGGTCAAGAGTGTGAGCAACATGAGATACATCAGACATGATAAATTCCAACACATCAGAAGTCTTTAATCTTCGTAAAGACTGTTTCTGCCTTTTGGTCTGTTTATCTTCTGCCATATTCTCACCTCCTGCCATTTTAGGTTTTCTTTTAAGGCAGGCAGTAAAAAAAGAAAACCTGCTTTTTGACAAAAAGCAAATTCATATCTAACCTAGTAATCTTTTGAGCGTCTACCCGGAAGAAAACGGTAAAAATAAGTAATACTTAAAGTATCTAGGTTATTATTATAATCTATTTCAATATAAAAGCAAGATATATCTGGTAAAGAAATACCTAGCAATCTATTAACCTTTAGATTGTTATGAACTATAACTTTCTTTACCAAAAACTTGGGAAAAGAATAGAAGAGCTAAGAAAAGAGAAAGGATTAACTCAAGAAGAGCTGGCGGAAAAAGCAGGGCTGCACAGAGCTTATTATTGGGATATAGAAAATGGAAGAAATATCTCGATTAAAACAGCTTATAACCTTGCCCGTGCACTGGGAATACTTCTCTCTGACCTTTTTGCTTTTTAAAAAGGCCACCGGTTTTTCCAGTTTTTCTTCCAAAAACCCACCAGCTCATAGACATAATGCAATTAAATATCTCTCCCGACAGGACGTTTCAATACAACTTGTCTATTTGCTATAATTGACGAGATCGTTAGATATGCTTACAGATTTTCATCATTTTAAAGGAAACAGTCTTTCCAGATCCGAGAAGATTCAAAGGATTGTCACTGAAATGATTTTGACAAGTAAACTACCGGATGAGAAACGGGAGAACTCAATTATCTGGGAACTCAAACATCATGCCGGAACAGTACAGATTGGAAGAATACTGGCGCAGAAAAGAAATCTTGATACAGAACTTGCAGAAATTATTTGTGTTTTACATGATATATATGCAATTGTAGAAGGAAAATACAACAATCATGCAAAATTGGGTGCTGGAATTGCTAAAAAAATCCTTAAAAACTCAAAAGATTTTACCCAGCAAGAAATTGCTACTATTACAGAAGCAATCTCTCACCATAGCGAGAAAGATGTTTATACTGATAAACCTTATGTAGAACTTGCCAAAGACGCGGATGTTTTTGAATGTTCTCTTTACCAGGGAGCCGAAGGATTCTATCGCCTGCACAAACCGGAACCGGTTTTTAAAGAATATGTAAAAAGGATAAAAAAAGTTAGGAAAGAATTAGGTCTTGCCCAAGATAATATTTTTAGAGGGTAGCATGTCAAATATTCCAACTCCTATATTCCAAAAGAGACTTGCAAAAATCTCCTGGAAAAAAATTTATGCACGGGAATACGGCGTTCAATATTCGGAGATGGCAATTCTTTGCCTTTCTCACAAAGCTTCTTACCATATCCCCCAACCCTCAGTTGACCAAATCGTCATCCCCGAAGGAAACAATACCGCTTTTTATATTGATGAAACTTCCTGGGCGAAATTGGTGGAATCACTTAATAATAAATACACCTCCCATTTAAAAAAGCTTGAGGATTATGAAAAACAATTTATCAGAGACGGAAAAAGTTATTTGGAAACCGCCAAAAAAATTTCCGAGTTCAATCTTAAGAATTTATCAAATGCAAAGATTTCCTCAATTTATCAAGATTATCAAAACAAACTATTCCGTTATTCTGTCTTCGCCTGGACGTCTTTTATATTAAATAACTATGTAGCAGAACGGGCAATTCAAATTCTTGATAAATATATTAAAAAGGAAAAAAGAGAAGCGGAGAGGGAAGATATCATTGGTGCGCTTTTCCACCCTCAAAAAAAAGCGGCTATCCTGCAACTTCAATATGAGGTAGAGAATTTCTGCGGGAAACTAAGCAGAAAGCAATTTTCCAATTTATATGAACGGTTTAAGTGGCTCTCCTGTTTGGACATTCACAATAAACCATGGACAAAAGATGAGTTTGAAAAACATATCCAATCATTTGGTAAATCATCAAAGAAAAAAACTGTTCCTTTTGGCAAATATGCAAGCAGTCTGAAAATAAATCCGGAAGACCTTGATTATCTATTGATGGCACAAAAGTTTGTTTATATCAAAGACGCCCGGGATGACTTCCGCCGTCAAGGAGTTTATTTTGCGCGTAATCTTTTTACAGAAACAGCAAGAAGAATGGCAATCAAACCGGAGGAAACTACTTATCTTCAGGAAAATGAAATCGTTTCCTTTCTTTCTGGGAAGAGTAATCATTTCCAGAAGTTAATTTCCGAACGTAAAAAAGGCTTTGTTTTATATTTAGACACAAATAAAAAGCTTGTTTGTCTTCAAGGAAAGGACATAACAAAAGTACTATCTACTTTTCACCTATTAAGTAAAGAAGAAGAAATCAAAGAAATCAGTGGAACAGTCGCTTCCAAAGGAAAAGCAATAGGAATTGTAACAATTATCCGCGGAGTTAAAGACCTGGAAAAAGTTAAGGAAGGCAATATCTTAGTAGCAGTCACTACCCATCCCGACTATGTTCCGGCGATGAGAATTGCCGCCGCCATAATTACAGATGAAGGCGGCATCACCAGCCACGCGGCAATTGTTTCCAGAGAATTCGGTATACCCTGTATCGTCGGCACAAAAAATGCTACGAGAGTTCTTCATGATGGAGATAAGGTAGAAGTAGATGCTATCGCAGGTGCAGGTAAGGTAAGAAGAAAAAAGTAAATACCACGCACTGTAGCGTGGTATTTACTTAAACAGACTTATTTTCCTTCCAAACACCCACCAGCTCATAAAGACAATCAAGTAGTCAGCTTCTTATATTCTTTGCTTAACTTTTTGTCAAAAGTGGCAAAAGAGGAGGCATTATTTGCTTGAGAATATACTAGATTAAAAGAGTCAACCAAACTTAATGTGCTTTTCTCAAAAATATGAAGCGTTTCTGCCAATAACCTCCCATTCTCAAATTGAATATAATCCATTGATAAAATATCAATAAGTAATGGGATTACCTGCGATTTTTTCTTTGCGTAAGAAGAAGATAGCACCCAATATACTTCAAAAAATACTATTGTTGAGGTAAATAACTGTATCTTACCCAAAGCTCCCCTCTCAAATAGTTCTGCGGCTTTTTTAGCTTGTTGCTTTATATCCCTTAATAAGAACCGTAGAAAATAATTCGTATCAACGAAAACCATATTTCTTGGAGAAGTGTTCTTTTCTCGCTTTTTCTATCATTTGATCTGTAGTAAGACCTTTGAAACGCCTTGGTACTTTAACCGATCCGGCTAACTTATCTAGTAGTTTTAAATAGGAGATAATCTTTATGGCACCATTTTCTTCCACAACCTTCACTTTTTCTCCCTCTTGTAGTCCTAGCTTGCGGAAGATCTTAACCGGAATAGTCAACTGTCTTTTGCTGGTGATGGTTGCCATCTCTTGTAACATACAAGGAAATTATATACTTGCAAGGAATTTCTGTCAAGGTAAGGAAATTACTCCCATTCCATTGTTGCTGGCGGCTTGGTGGTGATATCGTAGACTACTCTGACGACTTCAAAAACTTCAGT
>JACREK010000002.1 GCA_016218275.1 Candidatus Gottesmanbacteria bacterium
GTGTTTTTTGAAAAGAAACTGCATGATGTCATCTTCAACTATCATCCCCAGAAACTTGTCTTTTTCATCAACTACCGGCATTGCCCGGACTTTATAAACCATCATTTTGGCGAATGCTTTAAAAATAGGTTGATCGGCGGCAATTGAAATTACTTTTTTATTCATCACATCGGAGGCGGTGAGACGAATTTCTTTTTCCAAATTCTCTTCTATATCCTTTAAATCAGGAGTGGCGGTGAGAAATTCACTGAAATACTCTCGGTAATCAGGAACAAGTCTGTATAAAAGATCATCTTCCCCTATGACGCCTAAAAGTTTGTTATCGGCAGAAACGACAGCAAGAAGAGTGATATAACGCTTGGCCAGAAGCTGCCAAACCTTGGAAACAGGAGTATCTGGAAAAACTTTGGTATGAACTAAACGAACCAGTGATTTTACCATCACGGAAAAATCACCCCTATGTTAGGTTAGTCCTTTAAAAATCTTTTGTCAAGAATTTTTTGTCACCTGTTTCTATGTCACCTGTTTCTAATTCTGTTTGACAGGCCAAATGTGATAAATGCTGATTCACTACTTTCATGCACGTGCATAAATGTAGTGAATTTAAGATAGCTCGAAATGATCCCTTAAATATTGGTCGTCTTCCAGCCTTTCCACTAACAAATACTGCACAGTAAAAGAAACACCGTATAGTTCCCGCAAGAACTCTATTTCATTAAAACATGGGGTTGGCGATACATAAACACTCTCCTGCAGTTGATAGAGGCCTAATTGCCTAATCCTCATGCGGAAAAGATCTCTTACCCTACCATATTTCTTGGGGATATCAAAAATGACTACCCGCCATCTCCTGTCCCAAATCTTTGGTTTATTTAGATGCATACTCTCAATCTCATATGTAAGCGCCCTGACAAAACCTCTCTTGGTAATTTTTACTCTCACGCGACCATCGTCAAGATATTCTATCTTTACATATTTCCTTTTACCAAGGCCTGAAATTACCTGTTTTGTCTGCCATCTGGTATATTGTTTCTGTCCCAAAACCAAAGCGCCCAACGCCGGAGCGGCCCCCGGAAAGATAAAAACCATGCCTATCGCTCCAACCCCTGCTAATATTTTTAAGATATCTTTTGTCGATGGCAACTTACCTTTCCCACCTGTTATATTTTTGTCTTTTTTAAAAAGCGCCGATGCCTTTTCCCAATCAATATTGGCATATGGGGAAACTGATTTAGATCGTCTAGTAACTATTTTACTAATTTTTGAAACCATATTCTTTTCTCTTAAATATACTCTAAGTATTCACCATAATCAAGCACGTGCATAAATGTGGTGAATATAGATTTGTGGCCTAATCGACAGGTTTAAAATAGATATATTGACAAGTGTAAGAATGTTGAAATATAATGCGCCAAACTGCCTCAGTTTACTTCATATGCCATTAAAACCAGAAGTACCACGAGCTGTAATTGGAGGAACGGGATTTTCTGAAAAAGCAACAGATTATATAACCATCAGTACTGATTATGGAGATGTTCAAGTCGGACATATCGAGCTGGGAGGAAAAGAGATTCACTTTCTTGCAAGACATCAAGCCTTAGAAGTTCCTCATCTGGTTAACTATCGAGCGAATATACAAGCGTTAAAAAAATTAGATGTCAATGTAGTCTATGCAGTTAGCGCATGTGGTCGTTTAGCAGAAGATGTCTGGCCAGGCCATCTGGTTGCGGTTGATGATGTTGATTGGGATGACTTAGAAGGAAGAGTCAGAACTTATGCAGAAAAAGGTGTATTAATTCACGCGGCGATGCACGATCCATTCAGTGATGGATTAAGAGAATATCTTCAACAAGCCTGGATACAAAGTGAGTCTCAAGTACGTGAATTATATAAAGATGCACCAACATTAAAAGTCGGTTATCACGATGGGGGAACTTATTTTAACATTAACGGACCGTCATTCTCTCCTCCAAAAAGAGAGACACGATTAAGAAGAGATGTAGTCAACGCAAAAGTCATCGGACAAACATTAGTTCCCGAGGTACATCTTGCTCGGGAAATGGGAATCGCATATGCCGCTTTAGGAATGTGTGTCGATCATTCTAATTTCCCAGGCGCTCCACCAGTGACACATAAAGACGTGATGCAAGCAGTAGAAAAAACATCGATCGCTGCAGTTTATGTACTAGATAATACGGTAAGATTTACTCCTGATAATTTTTTTGATGAAGTAGCGCATAATGCTATGAAATATTCTATTATTCCAAGTCAGGTAGACTTGGATATGCTTAGAGTAAACGGTAGAACAAATCTGGCATTAATCCTCGATCAAGAACTCCAAACTCGTACGTGAAAAAAATATTCCAATTTGAACTTAAATAAGTTTATTCCTTCCTATACTCGTATATCTCGTGAGGTAGAAACATGAGGTCCATTTCGCGTTTGGCGGAAGGAGTGTCCTCTGAAGCGTGAATGGCATTTTTCTGAA
>JACREK010000031.1 GCA_016218275.1 Candidatus Gottesmanbacteria bacterium
AAAGACCCATTTCTCAAGCTTTAATTTCAATTTCTCCGGCAGTGAAATGATAATAATTCCTATTATTGTAGCGCTTATTCCTATATATGAGATAAGATTTAGCCTTTCCTGCAACAAGAAAAAAGAAAGAATGACGGTGAATATTGGGTATGAGGCGATAATCGGAGTAGCAAGGCCTATGGGTCCATGGTATATAGCGTAGTAGTAAAGAGCATAGACAAAACTGATAAGTAGCGCAGAAAAAACTGCAAAAGGAGTTATAGGGAGAATTTTTCCGCTTTGCCAAAATCCATATAAAAGCCACATAGGAAGAGCTATCACTATCGCATCAAAGGCATAGGTTTGCCACGGGGTAAGGTTTTTGTAGCCTTTTTTGACAAGGATGCCGCCGATGCCCCAAGTGAAAGTCATGATGGTAAGAAGAAAAAGAGAAGACATTTTATATAAATTCAAAATCCAAAATCATAAGCTCCAAATAATATCAAATTTCAAATGTTCAAAATTCTAAACGTTTTGAATTTAGTGATTTGAATTTATTTGGGATTTGGTGCTTTGAATTTGGGATTTACTCATACATAATCCTTATTTTTGCATTATCTAAAAAGGCTTGGTAGGAAAGTGTGCTTTTAAGCTGTACCCGATAGAGTTTGGTTCCATTATCCAGAGTGATTTTACCGGAGGTGATGGTTTGTGATGAGGGGCCGTTCATGGTAACCTGGCTTCCCCAGACGGGATGTTTATCGGTAACGTTGTAGAGTTGCGCTTCCGCTTGTCCGTTTTGGGTGGGATTGCGAAGGGAGGCGATAAAATAAGCTTCTTTGATATTGCCGTAATTGCCGGGATCTATCACTGTCTCGGTGGCGGTAAGATCATCCCAGTTAGATTTGGAGGTGGAGCCGCTGCCAAGAGGTATGTAAAATTCTCTGGAAGATCTGGAAGCCATTTGCAAGGGCTGCCCTTGTTGGAGGTTAACAGTAGGTCCTGCAGATGTAGTGGCTTGTTGGATAGCCGAAAGACAACTGGCAGGACAGGAAAGGTTGGACAAATTGGAACTAATGGGACTAATTAGAGGTGTAGGAGAGGTATTGACGGTTGAGACATCAGACAATTGGATTGATGAAGGGGTAAAGACTTTCAAATCAAGTACAAACAGATTAACCGCGATTATCATCAAAAGACCTATGAGTATAAGATGAGTAGGAGAATTATCCTGCATGTTTTCAGTATAAACTTTTTTCTGCTTCTGTAGCAACCATCACTCACAATTTGGCTGTGCGAGTCGTTTAGTATGATTCTTAGAATTTATATCAAAATCCAGTGTCATTGCGAGGAGCTTTATCTCCGTGGCAATCTCTTGCGTATGCAAGCTCGCATTCGCGAGAGATCCCTCGACCCGCCAGCTGGCGGGCTCGGGATGACATTACCATCTTCGAAAATTTCATATTACTTCACCATGTACCAGATGGTACGTGGCTTCGCAAAATATATCTGATTTAAAACGCAACTTGCGGTTGGGGAGAGGGTGGAGGCGGGAAGTTTTGAGACCCTCCTTGCTGGGATTGATTGGGAGGCGGTTGATTTGGGGGAGATCCGCCGGCTCCGGGAAAGAGAGTCGGACGATTGGATGGATTGAATTTATCTGATTGGGGAAATGATGAAGTACTGGATTTATCTTTCGGAAACCCGGGACACTCATTGGGATGTTTTTCGCAATAGCTCTTGCATTCTTTTTCAGAAGCGCAACCGCCGGGACCTCTGATTGCTTGGTTTTCCCTGGTAGTTAGCCCCGGGGGTGGTGACATTCCTCCTATTTGTGGATTTTGTTGATTCATTTGTGGTCCTTGCATCATCTGTTGTTGTGGCGGTGGAGGGCCTAAATTATGTTTTCTAGCAAGATTTACACATGCATCCATATTTTCCGGTCGCTGGCAAAAATTCATACAACTTGAAGGAGTTTCACAGCCCAATTCTTTTTGGGCATCTTCGAACATCTCCGTTTTCTTTTTGATGAATTCTTCCTGGTGTTCAATCTCCCCTTCATCCATCAGTTTATATTTTTTGGCAAACTGCATACAGCGCTCTGTATTATCCGGGTTATTACAGACATTCATGCAGGAGCCTTCCGAGTCACAGCCAAGTTCGTTCTTTGCTTTTTTCATCACTTCGGGTGGAGGACCCAATTCCCTTCGGTCAGGAGGCGGAACAAGATTGTATTTTTGACCAAAAGCACGGCAGGCATCGAAGTTTTCCGGGAGTTGGCAGAAAACCATACATTCGAGATCACTCTTACAGCCCAGTTCAATTTTGGCCAGTTCAACAATATTTTCCGGTATTTTTGGCTTTTCTTTTATAAATCCGCGTGTCTTGGCAAACTCATAGCAAGTTGTTTGATTTTGCGGCTGATTGCAAAAGATAAAACACTCGGATGCTGAATTGCAATTGCCTAGTTCTGAGATGGGATAGGTAACATTGACGGTCTCTTCACCTAAAACATTGCCGTTTAAAACATACTTTTCGTACGACCAACAGGCGGGAGTGTTAGCTGGGATATCGCAGTAAAGCTGGCATTCGCGGGCGTTTCTGCAGTTACCAAGCTCGGGGATGGGATAATCGGGGGTTTGAGCTTGAGCTATTGAAGGGTGCGAGATAATAAATGTTAAGGCTAAAAGTATAAATCCTAAATCCAAAATTCTAAATCCTAAATAAATCCAAAATTCAAAATTACAAGTTTCAAAACGTTTTGAATTTTGATATTTGAAATTTGATATTATTTGGGATTTAGTGCTTTGTATTTTGTGCTTTATCATTTCATTTTCTCAAACGGATTTTGGTAAGGTTGGTTTTCTTTGGCTGCGGAGGTAGTCGCAGATGAGAATGGATTTTGGTAAGTGCCGAAGGGATTGGTGGTTGTACCAGAGGGTGTGGCAAACGGATTAGAGAGGGCTCCCGAGGGTGTGGCAAAAGGATTGGTATAAGGAGTGACGGTTGGGGCAGTGGTGGTGATAACAGCAGTAGTTGGAAGAACCGTAGCGGTTCCAGTCTTTCCTGCCGTTAATCTGAAATACAAGAATGAGCCGGTGAAACCAAGCACGACTATGATAAGAAGTAAGGTGATAAACATAAAAGGCAATTTTTTTCCGCCGGCTGGCGGAGCGGCAGTTGCAACTGAAGTTGGAATATTTTCTGATGGAGGAGGAGTTTCCATTGGCGGTTCTGATGGTTCCGGCGGTAAAGTATCCATCGGGTCGGAGACTGGAGTCTTTGGCTCGGTTGGAGATGGTGGAGTAGGCGGCAGGGGAGGTGATGTTGGAGGATTTACCGGTTCCGGAATTGTTGGTTCTGAAGGGGGAGTAGGAGGAAATCCTGATCCTGATGAAGTTGATACCGATTGTGATGGCGGTTGATCTGGGGCAGGGTTCATAAATTAAGAGTAAAGGAGATTTTTTGGGTTGTCAAGTGTTCAAATTAGTCTAATTGGTCTTATTGGACTAATTTGGTTTACTTTACACTCACTTCCGTGCAGGATTTGCCGACTATTGTTCCTCCCCAGTCGGTGACGGTGAAACCGAGGCGAGTCACAGGGTCAGACCTTAAATTCG
>JACREK010000029.1 GCA_016218275.1 Candidatus Gottesmanbacteria bacterium
GTTTGCATTATTGACATAAGTATATATAATTGATACTATGATACAGTATTAGTCAAAATTGTACCATAGGTATTCAATTATGAAACAACTTTTGAATGACTTAATTAAAAATTGGTGGAATAACCCCTTACCGGTAATAAAAACCCGTGACGTGAATTTAGTCTCATATTTTGATCTCAACGTCCGAAAAATTGTTTCTGTCGTAGGTTTTAGAAGAGTGGGGAAGACATTCACCCTTCTTGATTTTGCCCAAAAATACGGCAAAGACAAATGTGTCTATATAAACTTTGAGGACGAGCGTGTACCTAAAAAAACAGAGATTTTGAGTTCTCTTGTAGATTTACTTACAGAACTCAAGGGCAACCAGCCATTTGTATTTTTAATGGACGAAATACAAGAGATACCCCAGTGGAGTATGTGGGCACGGCGAATAAACGAGACAACACAGCACCGGTTGATTCTTTCCGGCTCATCTTCAAAACTTTCCTCGCGCGAGATTCCTACAGAACTTGCCGGCCAGACAATAACAATTCCTATGTTTCCTTTGAACTGGAACGAGTTTTTGCGCTTCCGCCAAGCAGATATGAATAGCTTGTCCCATGCTCACATTCTTAATCTTTTGCGTGAGTATCTGACGTTTGGCGGACTGCCAGAGATAGTGCTTGCGCAGGAAGGGCTACGGCCGCTCATTCTTGCAGATTACCTCTCGTCGTTTGTGGATCGGGATATTGTAGAGCGATATAAGTTGCGCAATAAAGAGGCATTTGCTGATCTTTTACGATTGCTACCTAATACAAGAAGCTATACCTACTCAAAATTAGCAAACTCTCTCAAAGGTACAGGACATACGATAAGTAAAGCTACGGTAATTCGGTATATGCAATGGTTGGAGTGGTCATTTTTTATTGCCCGCCTTGAGGTATTTTCTGCCAATGTAAAAAAAAGAATTCAAACAGTGAAGAAGTCCTATTTGGTAGATAATTACTTTTCGTCTCATTTCAGCAGCACATTATCAGCTAATCTTGGTTACATGATGGAGCAGGCCGTATTCCATAAATTACATATACATAGCGCATGGGATCCTCGATACGAGTTGGCCTATTGGAAGGATTACTCAGGCAACGAAGTTGATTTTGTCGTGTTATACAATAAAGGCGTTAAAGAACTCTTACAGGTAACTTTTGCTTCCAGCATAGCAGCAGAAGTGCCGGAACGAGAAACTAGGGCGCTTATAAAGGCTGCGAAAGCGCTACGTCAATCATCTGGCCAACTCATAACCTGGGATGTGGAAGGAACGGTCACTATGGAGGGTATAGAGGTAATATATACGCCTCTGTGGAAGTGGCTGGCGACTACAACTGAAACGGTGACGTAAAAGACGGGTTCAAATATGAGAAAGATCGATGTCAATGAAATAATTAAAGAGAATTATGACCATAGTATTTTTGAAAATATAGAATACAGTTACGATAACTTATCGTCTCATATTGAAGTTGCTGGAAATTTAGAGAGTAAACATCCCTACACAATTACCATTCTCATTGAAAATTTAAACCAGAATTTATGGCGGAGAAAAGAATATGTCAAGCAGAATAAACTGTTAATACAGACTAAATATACGGAGCTGCTTTATAGATATTTTTTTGAAGAGTACGGAGAAGAAAAAGGCAATACGTTGTACAGTCAATTTCTTGAGAAATATAGAAGTCGTTGGATCAAGGCTAAACAACAGTACGATATAGATGATTATATTGTCAATCATGAATTAGAACCACGATATAAAAAAATAATTCTTCAACGATTTAAAGACATCGAGAAACTACAAAAACCACGGTATCGCATAGAAAGAGAACGCTATTATCGCCTGCCTTCTCCTTTTGATCATATCGACTGGCGAAATCCCTATGACAATATTTTTATCTGGAGAGAAGGAAAGAAGAGTTTTGCTCGAAGAGGCGGAGGTGGTTCATCAGGACAAAGAGAATTTAATAGCAAATTCATCTATGGATATGCCTTGATAAACAAAAAACATCCGGTGCCATCTTATATATTTATCTATAACAGTCAGAACCTATTGCGGTTTATCAAGAAGTTTCGATCATTGACGGTACCTCGTTATGATATTGGCAGTAATTATTTTTTACCTCATGAAACAGAAATAAGAATTCTCAACAAGGTCAGATTTCTTGAATGGAATATTCTTGATAATATAAATGAAATACGCACACTTGAAGCAACTGATTCATACTAGCGTAGATATTTTTGATTATAATATACTGGTGGGGAATTTTGGGAGGTAAGCTTGACAACTTACGGAAATTCTTATAAAATCAATAATAGCTATGAATGATATTCGAAGATTTTTTCTAAGGGAAGCCAAGGGGAAGGTTATCAAATGGCTTCGTCAAGGTTATATTGTGGCTGTCTTGGGTGCAAGGCAGGTAGGCAAAACTACGCTGATCAAGGAATTGGCCCAAAAACAAACAGTTCCCTGTTTTTATTACTCCTTTGACGATGTTCTTCTGCGAGGGAAAGTTGCCTCTGATTTTTATTTTATTAAGAAAGACCTAGAAGCGAGACTGGGTATGGTTTTGGAAAGGCTGGACAGAGAAATTTATCTTCTGATTGATGAGGCCCAAAAAGAACCCTCGGTCTTTGAACTGTTAAAAATTTTCCATGACTCTTTTTCTGAAAAAATAAAAATCATCGTTTCCGGTTCCGCTTCCTTGGAAATTCAGAAAAAAACCAGTGAATCGCTGGCCGGACGTGCCCAATATGTTTATCTGTTTCCTCTCTCCATAGGAGAAGTGTTAAGAGAAAAATTCTTGCTGCCTAAACAATCGCTTTTTACTTGCCTTTTTGCTCAAAAACCGCTTCTGGAATTCCTTAAACAACAGCAAGTACTTCTTTATCCGCATCTTTCAGAATTGGAAAATCTTCTTTCCGAAATTCTGGTTTTCGGGCTTTTGCCCGGTGTCTGGCAAAAAAAAACGGAGGAAAAAATGGGCTATTTAAGAAGCATAGTCTCTTTGTATCTGGAAAAGGATATTAGACTGACTGGTTTGGTCAAAGAACTGGATATTTTTCAAAATCTATTGGAAATTTTAAGTTTTCAAGTAGGCGGTGTACTTAACTTGACTAATCTTTCCAGTCAAGTCCAAACCTCCGTTAATACGCTGAAAAATTACCGCTCAATTCTTAAAAATACCTTCGTTTTAAACACTCTTTCTCCCTATATTGCCGCTGCACAAAAAAGACTGGTGAAAAACACCAAGGTTTATTTTTATGACGTAGGAGTAGCTAATTTTCTGGCGGGGAGGGAAAAAATAGCCAATATTTTTGATTCCAAAGCCTCCGGCGGTATTTTTGAAAATATCATCCTCAAAACCTATGAGGCTTTTTCGCAAAACGAAACCGTTCCCGTCAGAACCTATTTCTGGCGCAACTATCAAGGCAATGAAGTCGATTTAATTCTTAAAAAGGAAGACAGAGTTATTCCTATTGAGATTACTAACTCCACTAACATTGTCAGCAAAAAAATCACCAACCTTGGTTTGTTTCTGGAAGAAACTTCCCAAGCTGATTTTGGTCTTGTCGTTTATAATGGTGAGTTAAAAACAATTCCTGTCAAAACAAAACAGCTTATTTGTCTACCATGGTGGTTGTGGTGGTAAAAAAAGTAAATTCTGGTGGGGAATTTTGGCCCTCCATAGGCGGGTAAAGAAATGAAAATTAAA
>JACREK010000036.1 GCA_016218275.1 Candidatus Gottesmanbacteria bacterium
CAGTGACCCCCAAGAGGCAAGTTCGTAAGGAAGACCATTACCCCGAATCGATAATTTCACAAATTCAAAAGTTGGCAGCCACTGTATTGCTGTAATACCGATACCTATGATTAAACTGGTAACTACGTAATAGAAGTTTTGAAATGGAATCTTTTCTCTTTTTATAAGAGATGAAACAAAATGAAAGAGAAGATAAGCAGCAATTAACTCTCCCGTAAAAAGAACAACAGCTGTATAACCGGCTAATATTTCCAAGGCAAAAAAAATTACCAGAAAAACAATATTTAATCTTGTTGCCCGATATAATAACTGACGCATTGACCAAAAAACCCAGGGAAGAAAAGCTACTGTTGAAAATATTTCCACATGACCGGCATAGACACGGGAGGCAAAGAATCCTCCCAAAATAAAAACTAGTGCTCCAGAAAGTGCCGCAAGATTCTTAGTATAACTTCTGATTAATTTATACATGCCAAATCCGGCAATCAGAAGATGGATGGCAAAGTTGAGAGAAAAAGCAAGATTTAGAGGAAGTAAGACAAACAGAAGTGTTGACGGATAAAATGGTGTTGTTGAGGGATGAGCTAAAAATGGAGTACCGGAAAAATTATACGGGTTCCAAAAAGGAATAATACCAACTCTTAAATTTTCCGCCAAATATCCTTTCCAGAAATAGAACTGGGTTAACACATCCCCGCCGTAGATTATTTTATCCGCGGGGGGAAAAAGAGTACTGCCGAAAAGGGCTAAGATTAGTAAGGTAATAAATACTATTGGCATTATATGCGAGCAAACTTGTTCATTTCTTCATTAATTCCCCAATAATTTTTTCTGCCTCCTCCCCCAATCTTTTATCATCTTCTACCATTTTCTTTTCACTATCGTTAAGCCACTGATTCGCTTTCATCCTGGCAAATATTTTTTGGGCATTGCTCAACCTTGTTTCCAATATCTCCACAAGTCTTCTTACTTTCTCTTTATCTATATTATCTGCCTGTCTCAAACTTCTCCATGACGGCAAAACCTTCTCCAGATTATCGACAAGACCTGCCCAGCTGTCAATTGTATCTTGAGGATAATTTGGGGGCACATAACCTCCTAAATGCGCTACCACCACTTGTGTAGGACAATTATTAACCTCTCCCAAAACTGCTGCAACGCCTATCTCCTGATAATCGGAGGAATAAAGAATCTTTTTTGTATCGGGAAACTCCAGGAAATTATCCACCAGTTCCGAAGCTTCATAATATCCCCGGGTAGACACTTCTGCATAAATAATATTCTCATAACCGGCCTCCTTAATTGCTTTTTCAAGCGGCATTCCGCTTCTGGTTGCCTCGGTTGAGAAATCATCGCTTTTAATCATTGCAAAACCTCTGATTTTACCGGAGTTTGTAAGAAGCGGATTATATTTGTAGGCTTTAAGATTTTTTTCCTTCCTTTTTTCATTTAGAAGTCGGACAAATTCATACCCATCAAGTGTGGTCGTATGAGCATAGGATGTATCATCTTTTGTATCCCGCCATAATTTTCTGTATTCAGCTTGTTTATTCCAGGGAAGCACATATTTAATATCGGATAAATCAATCAGTCCTAACTCATAACGGGAATCAAGGCTGGCTTTTCTGTTATCTCCGAGTATAAAAACTTTTCCTTCTGGAATCTGTAAATTCTGGCAATCGGGCAGAGAATTCCCTCCATAAGTTGACCTGGGACGAGCGGTATAAGGCTCATCAAGAGTTTGACCGTTGAGAATAACATAACCGTCTCTTAAATTGACTGTATCTTGCGGAAGAGCAATTACTCTTTTCACAAATCCCGCTTCCTCATCATATTTTTCTTTTGATAACTTTTTTGTTTCCTCATTCTCAAATTCCACTATATCACCACGATTCATTTTGTAAGTAAAAAAGTTATAGCCGAAAATATTTATTCCGGAGGGGTATTTGCGCATTTGCGGCCAGGCAACTATCTCCTGCGCCTGGACTAAATCATTTTTTCCTTCTCCTTTGGGGAATGTTGGATACATCGAGCCCGTTCCTGCAATCAACACTTTCTCTTCAATAACGCCGGTGGAAAGAAGTAACCCGCGGATATACGGAGAAATCTGAATTCCCAAAAAAACAAAAAGAATTACAAAAGAAAAAAATAGAAGAAGCCTTTTTATCATTTTAACCTAGTATAGTCCTAGGCGTCTTTACTAGCAACAGAGGCACAAACAGTAAGAACCCAAATCCTATATATTCCAAATATTGAGGAAGATAAACGATAATAATATTGCATTGTTCATTATTGCATTGTTTCATTGTTTCGTTGTTTAATCTCCATCCGTTTTCCCAATTATTCACCAAAACATGATCTTTAAGCTCTTTACCAAAAAGAAATGGGAATAGATAATTAATAATTGTTAATTGTTGATTGTTAATTGCATAAGCTTTCCATCCATCATCAAAACTCTGGGATAAAACCATTGTTAAATTGTTAAATTGTTTCATTGCTTCATTGCTTATTGATACTTGATACAAACTCGGGTTTGGATGCTCGACTTGATATGCCACGCTTTGCAAGGGGACCCCTTGCGTACGCAAGGGGTCCCCTTTTATGATCTTCATCGAAGTCAAAAATCTATACGGAATAGGATTAACTGATATATTTCCTAAATCATTAACTGTCTTCACTCTTCCTATGGAGATATTATCCAGATGTAAAGTGTAACCTAGGCCGTACTGCTCCATAGGGGGAATGATAAAATAAGAGGTTCCAATTCCACCTTCCAGGAGTCCATTCGGCCACCTGGAAGGTGTGACGAAGTTACTCCTTCCAGGTGAATATTTTGGCAAATATGTCTCTATATCCGCTCTTTGTGAGTTTTTGTTAATCACAGAAAACAACAAACTTTTTCCATCTATATTTCTGTTTTCAACAGTTACAAGATACCCTAATCTTTGTGCTAGATGAGATAGATCAAAATCCAAACAATTGCTGGAATCTATACTTGTCAATCGCAAAAGTTGTCTCCCGTTTTCGGTTACTAAATCATGCTTCAATATGCCTTGATTAAACTGATCACAGTTTTTTATTTGTTGATAGTTAATAGTTGATGGTTGATTGAAACTATAATAACCCCAAATCTTTGGTACTCTGACTTCCAGATTCCCTACCCGAATGTACGGACGCGTCAAAGACACACCGGA
>JACREK010000037.1 GCA_016218275.1 Candidatus Gottesmanbacteria bacterium
TCCCTTGATTAAATTCACCAGTCCTGCCACATCTGCCATCCTCCCCGCCTTATCTGCTTGGAAAACCAGCCTTTGACCAAGTTTGAGGAGTTCTCCGGGATCACTATGGACATCGCTTTTGGGGTTGATAAGAGCTCTAACAACCTCTCCTGCTACCGGATTGGCTCTGACCAGATCCATCAGCCTGTCACGTCGGGTGGTATCCGATGACAAATAGTCATATATATATCCGGCGCCTGTCCATTTGACGTCTTCTCCCGGTTGTTGGCCATTGTGGAAGTTATTCAAAAACTCACTTAATGCCTGTTCTACCTGGGCCACCTCCAGATTTTTATATTGCTCTTCTGTCTCAACCGCTTCCTCCCCAGATCTTATCTGATGATAAGGTCTTCCTTGTTCTTCTGCTTCTCTTTTTCTTTTTTCTTCATCTCTCTTTTCCTGTTTCTCAGCTTCTTGTCTTTCCTTTTCAGCTTTTTCGCCTTCTTTCATTTTCTTCTCAAATTTCCTAATCTCTCGAATAACCATCATTTTCTTCAAGAATTCGCCAAGTCTATGAATAGGATTTTCCGGTCGCATATATATCCATCATAGGCCTAAAGTGAACTAAACGTCAATAGAAGACTATTAAAATAGACGGTAGAAAATAGAGAATAGATCGTAGACATGGAAAATAGAGGGTAGAAAATAGCAAATAAAAGCATTGCATGTGAAAGACAAAATCATTACCATAAAAATATGGCTGGAATTAAATCTTTTAAAGACCTTGAGGTTTATAAGGAATCTTATGATTTAGCTATAGTTGTAAACCGAGAGGTAAACAAACTTCCAATTTTTGAACGGCATGATCTAGGATCACAGTTAAGAAGGGCTTCAAAATCTATTCCAGCGAATATTGCCGAAGGATGGGCAAAAAGAAGATTTGAGAAAGAATTTAAAAAACATTTAGACAGTGCAATTGGCTCAGCTAATGAAATGGAAGTTCATATTTCTATAGCTAAGGACTTATACTACTGGCAAAAAACTTTTTGTGAACAACTTGCGAAAAGATATATTTTCTTAGGAGGAAAGCTTGTTAACTTACGAAGTTGTTGGAGATCATATTAACTATTATCAATTAACTATCTTCTATATCCATATTCTATCTTCAATCATCTATCGTCAAGTTATATGCTGTTTGTCAAAATGGCTAAACGTCAGCGGGGAGAGACTATGGGCTCGTTCGTAAATAACTTCATAGGTATTTACGATTACGGCCCTTTGTGCCACACCGAAATATTCAAGTTATTATCGGATGCGGCCTATAAAGAAATTTCTTCTGGCTGTTTAACACTTAAGTCAGGAAAAGGATAGTCACGGTGATCAAAAGTCAGAAGTGTTGCCTTGTGTACTTTGGCGGTAGCGGCGATAAAACAATCAAGAAGATGAGCTCTTTTTGATTTTTGTAAGGTTTGTTTGCGATACGTTACCGCCTGCTCCATAATCTCTCTGGTTATCTCTTTTATACCAATCTCGTCAACGAAATGATTCATAGTAGTGGTAGCTTCTTTATTTGCTTTTGCCAAAAACTCTGCTACAGCTATGACAGAAAACACTAATTTTTTATGAAGTAAAGCTTCGTTTAGAAGCATAACAGAAGATTCGTGGTTGGCAAAATAAGCAATAAGTACGTTTGTATCAGGCAGTATCATATCTCTACTCCAACCTTCTCCATCATCTTTTGCCGATGCTCGTCATCTTCTTTTCTCCATCGACGAATCAGTTTATGATGGTTCTTTACTTTCTCCCATCCGCTTTTTCCGCCTAGTGCTCTTACTCGTTCTATCAACTCATTTATCCGTTTATCCCGTGCATCTTCCCTCTGTTGTTCCTCTTGAAGATGAGCAAGTAAATTATCTCTAATCACTTGCGCCAAAGATTTATCTTCTCTTTTTGCCTTCTTTTTTATAAGTTGGTAAAGAGATGGGGAAAGGGAAATTTGAGTCCTCACGCTATAATCTGTATCGTTGGCTACCTGTTGTATATCCATGATGTAATCAATTACATCATATTTAAAACTGCCTGTCAATCGCTACTTCTTGCCAAAATGGCAATGCCGCGGCGGGAGGAGCCAAACAGGCGGGCGAATGAAGGAATCACTTCAGGTAAAATGGTATTGATATACATATTAACCAACGCATGATAGTTTTTCGCTTTCCAGAAAATGCCTCCTTCCATAACAATCGGCACTATTCCTTTTGTTTTCTTAAGTTTCATCAGTATCCCGCATATCTCTATAGCCACAATTTGCGCACTGCGGTGAAAAATCCTTTCGGCAAAAAGTCGGGCCGATTTTAGCGATTCACCTTCCAGGAGTCCATTCGGCCACCTGGAAGGTGTGACGAAGTTACTCCTTCCAGGTGAATATTGAGAAATAGTGATAATTTCATTTAATTGATCACTTGAAGAAAGCTCCGGAAAGTTTTTCCCCACAATTTTATCTCTGCCGGCATTAAAAATCTGGTATAAATAAGCCCCCGCCGCTTCTTTTTCAGCGAGAGAATAACCTCTATCATCGCTTTTCCTGTCAACTATTTCCCGAAGTTTGGTGCCTACAATTTTATCAAAATTCTTTGCCTCCAGATTGACAGCCACCTCTCCTTGAGAAAACCTATTTAACTCTCCCAACTTCAGAGGTGCAACTGCACTTCTTTTTTCCCAATAGGCAAAATTTAATCCTGTTCCTACCACTCCGGCAATATCCACTCCGTCTCCTCCGAGAAGCAAACAAATAGCGTCGTTGGCAACAGAAACTATA
Source organism: Candidatus Gottesmanbacteria bacterium (assembly GCA_016218275.1). Lineage (GTDB taxonomy): Bacteria > Patescibacteriota > Microgenomatia > 2-02-FULL-39-11 > 2-02-FULL-39-11 > JACREK01. The sequence continues at coordinate 2,795 of JACREK010000037.1, forward strand.
GTATCTATACCATACTCTTTAATCAGGAATTTGTGATATTCCTGCCCCACACGTTTCCCTACCAACCCTGCAATATTTCTTCCTTTGGACATATAGAGAAGTTCTCCGTCGACAAAATGATGGGTAAGCACTGGTTTTAAAGGATAAGCAAAACCGATGCCAATTGGGAAACCTTTTTTCCGCCCGTTGGTCACTTTTAAAATGTTTTCGGTAATTAAATGAAACAAATCATCTTTTGAAGTTTGTTCAGGTAAAGAAAACAATTGTCTATTTAAGAATTTCAGGATACCGTTTCCATTTATTCTGAAAGCCGAGACATAACCATTGGTTCCGCCAACAGAAACAGCTACCCCAAAACCGGGATGAGGAGATAATTTATGAATCGGATTAAGAATACAGGGAAGAGAGGAAGGTTGATTTGAAAGTGCCATCACTATATCTTTATGGAAAAGCTTGGCATATTTCACCAGATCGTGTGAGGATATAAGAGGATAAAGCTCGTCAACTGTCACAGTCATCATAATATATCATACAAAAAAGAGTTTGAGAACTCTTTACGGAATTTGACGAAAATCTATCCCGTATAATAAAGTATGAAAGCAATTAATTTGTAATACTTGACAATATTTGTAAGTTATAGTATAGTAAGTGTTACTATGGATGGACTATCTACAATAACTCAAAAAGGGCAGGTAGTTATTCCTCAATCAATTCGAAATCTTTTACAGCTTAAACCTGCCACCCGAGTGTACTTTGAAGTAAAATATAATGCCGTTGTTATGCATCCTGTTTTATCTATCGATCAGGCCTTAGGTATGATCAAAACAAGAAAACGAGCTTCACAAGCTGATTATGATAAGGCAATTAGAGAGGGCATGGCAAAGAGATTTAAAAAAACGCTAATATGATTTTTTTGGATACGAATACACTTGTGCGTTTCTTTACCAACGATGACAAGATAAAGGTAGCAAAAGTTAAATCACTTCTGGAAAATGAAAAAGTAATTTATGTTTCCGATGTTGTTTTTCCGGAAATAGAATATGTTTTAAGTAATTTTTATAACACTTCAAGAGATAGCATTATTACCGCTTTTCAGTTTATCGCTTCTCTTCAAAATATCAAATTGCCCAAATATATGAAAATTGCGATTGCCTTTTATGAAAAAACTAAACTAGATATGGCAGATTGCATAATAGCAGCTGAAAGTTTAAAAGGAAGACTCGCTAGCTTCGATGAAAAACTTCTAAAAACTCCCGGAGTAAAAGGATATTGGTAAATAGATTCCCCTACATCGACTAATTGTCATTGCGAACACATTCGACAGGCTCAGTGTAAACTCCGCGAAGCAATCTCTAGAGATCGCCACACTCGTTTCACTCGCTCGCGATGACAGTATGTCAGTAAACGTGAGATGTTACAATTAACTCAAAATTTGACAAAAAGAAAGCCAGTATGATAAAGTATGAAAAA
>JACREK010000032.1 GCA_016218275.1 Candidatus Gottesmanbacteria bacterium
ATCATCATGTTACGCCTGACAAGTTACCTATGTTGATAAGTGAATTTTGCTACAGATTTTCACATCCCGAATTGTTTAAATCTCCTTGGTATTACTTGCAAAACGTCCTATCTCTCTTACCAACTCCTTAAGAGAACCCATAACAAAAAAAATCTTAAAATATGTCCTTTTCCAAATAAGTTCCCAAAACTTCTCAACTATGTCGAAACATCGAGCTTAACTGTTGACTCATCCAATACAGCATGTCGGGGCTTATAACGAAATGGATGTCGTCCTTGACCGTGTATAACTTGCGTTGCCGCCTGTATTTGTGCTTCTTCAAGATCTACTAATAACGCTCTCATATCAGGATACCTATCTTGAAGATCTTTTGCTGCTGCCTTATTAATAACTCTCTCTAGTATTTCATACAATGGAGTCATTCTATCACCCAATACTGCAGAAAATGGCCGGGGTCGTCGATGAAGATGAGCGTCAATAATTTCATAAGGATCAAAAACATCTATAGAGCCATAAGGCTTCTCACCCGTGAGTACTTCATAAGCAACCATAGCCCAACTATAAATATCGCTCTGAGCTGTCTCTTTTCCTTCTGAAAGTCTTTCGGGAGCTATATATGAAGCGGAGCCTAAAAATGTTCCGTCCTTCATAGTCTCTTCACCTTGCCTTACTGCAATACCAAAATCGGTAAGTTTTACTCCATTTGGTGTAAAAAGAATATTACCCGGTTTAACATCACGATGCACCAGACCTGCATCATGAATATCCTCAAGAGCTCTTGCTAGCTGTATAAGAATATTAAAGCCTTCTTCCGGTGGGAGAGATCCTTTATTAATACGTTCTCTTAAAGTACCCTGAGCTAACTCCATAACTATGAATGGCATGTATCTTCCTTCCACTGAATCAACACCAACAATAGGAACAGCTGTAACAGGAAACTCGGACTGTAAAGCAGCTTCTCGTTCAGGGGTTGCACCCACTGGATAAACACCTGACTGAGGTAGTTTAAAAAATTTTACCGCATGACCATCTTTAGTTTCAAATACTTTAGCAGTTCCTCCTACTCCGATTTGTGGTCCTAACACATGTATTCCTGTTATAGCCCCGACAAAAATATCTCCTGACGTAGGAAATTCTAATGGCATTCTTCTAGGTAATGTTGAAGCTCTTTGCGGAAGATTTTCTGCTGACATATAGCTTTAATTATAGGCTAAAACACGCAAAAAGTCAATATTATAGGCCTTTTTAAAGAACGCATCTACAGCCTTAATAAGTATAAAAAATATCTAAATGAAGAGGGAAATAATTGTCGCGACGCCGGAAATGACCATAATCCCGGTAATGTACCAACCAAGCGCGGCGACAAAAGGACTGTTGACCCGTTCTCTAACTACTTTTTTGTTGCTAGTCATTTGGACAATGAGGAACAAAATCACCGGAGCAACTAAACCATTCACTACAGCTGAAAAAATAAGCATTTTAATCGGATCAATTCCGATAAAATTGATGGCCATGCCAATCAGCATCGAAAAAATGATAATTCCATAAAATGGCCTAGCTTGATGAAGTTTACGAAAAAGTCCTGATTTCCAATTAAAACTTTCAGCTACAGTGTAAGCAGCGGAACCTGCCAAAACAGGTACCGCCAGAAGACCCATCCCCACAATTCCCAAAGCAAAAAGTAAGAAAGCATTTTCCCCAGCCAGTGGACGAAGCGCCAAGGCAGCATCTTCAGCGGTGGCTATATTCGTTATCCCATGTGAGAAAAGCACACCGGCACAAGTGGCAATAATAAAAAACATCACGGCATTGGAAACAAACATCCCTATCCAAACATCAAATCTCATCTTTTTAACCTCCTGGTCAGTAGTAACTTCGCGCAGCCTGATTGAAGTTTTGCCATGTAAAATCTCTTCTTCAACTTCGTGAGAAGTTTGCCAGAAAAAGAGATAAGGAGAGATCGTCGTTCCCAAAATACCGGTGATCAAAAATAATTGATCTTTTGACAAAACCAGCGCCGGTACAAATGTATGAAATAATAAATCATTATAATTAATATTTGATAAGAACGCGGTTGCCACATAAGAAAATAAAACAAAAACCAAATATTTCAAATACTTGGCATATTGTTCATACGGAATAAAAATTTGCAGAAACATACAAAACAAAGTAAATCCACCAACCAACAAAAAGAAATTTAAGTTTGGCGCGATCAGCTCTGTTGCCTTGGCCATCGCTCCCAAATCAGCACCGATATTTAGAGTATTGGCAACAAAAAGCAAGGCCGCGCAGGTATACAAAACCCATTTGGGGTAATTAATACGGATATTGCCGGCCAGACCGCGTCCGGTCATCAGACCAATACGGGCACACATTTCTTGGACAACTGCCATCAAAGGAAAAGTAAATAAGGCCAACCACAGCAATTGAAAACCATAACGAGCGCCGGTTTGGGAATAAGTTGCAATACCTGACGGATCATCATCAGCAGCACCAGTTATTAAACCTGGTCCCAAACTTTGCCAAAATCCATGGGCTTTTTTAAATTGTGTAATTTCCCCCGCGCCTTTACCCAGCTTTCTGGTAGCCGCTAACCCTTTTTCAAGAGCAATCGAAAGAGCTGAGGCAATCTTCTCAATATGTTCTTCCATACATTAATTAAGAAGGATTTTTTACTTGCGGTCAAGAGGAAATTAATTATCAAAATCCTAGTCAATCAAAAAATTTATTTTTCTGTTGAGTCTGGTGCAAAACTAAATATAGGTTATGCCCGCAATCCAAAATAGTTTCAACATATGAGAAATCAAAGCCAGATAAGCATTTTTTGCAAAGTTTAAAATTCCCCGCATTTCCTCTTTTCCCAAATGATACACTCG
>JACREK010000033.1 GCA_016218275.1 Candidatus Gottesmanbacteria bacterium
CAAAATATGATGAAAAAGATAACAATACAATCACCCCCGTTCTGGCTTTTGGCTCAACTTTAAGCGTAACAGATGGGGGTATTTTTTTGTCTACAGGGCTAATTGAGTAGTTTGAAGCAAAAGTGGGGTAATGTCAGTTAATCATCCTCTTGCAAAAAACATCCTTATATCCTATTATTTATGGATGGCTAAGCAGCTATCTAGTTTTAAATTTTCTCTTCCTAAATTTTCTTTCCAGCAATCAGGCATTAATGGTTTTTTGGTTCTATCTTTAATTATCTTTGCTTTCGCTCTTGGCATGTTAACCAACAAAGTTATTTATCTTGAACAACAAAGCAAAAATCCAACCACCTCTCCCGCCGCCCCAGCCCCGGCTCAAGCACAAGCTGCAGCCCCCAACCCTTCCGCTAATATCGAAGATATAAAAAAATTATTTGACGGTAAAAATATTGTTTTTGGTAATAAAAACAGCAAAAACCTAATTGTTGAATTTGCAGATCCAAGTTGCCCCTACTGCCATGTTGCCGGAGGAAAAAATTCCGATCTTAACAAACAAATGGGTGGACAATTTACGCTTGAAGCAGACGGCGGCACTTATATTGCACCTGTACCAAAGATTAAAGAGCTAGTTGACCAGGGTAAAGCAGCTTTTGTTTGGGTTTACTTTCCTGGACACGGCAACGGAGAAATGGGTACCAAAGCTCTTTACTGTGCCTACGAGCAAGGAAAATTCTGGGAAGTACATGACAAACTCATGAGCAGCAGTGGCTATGATGTCTTAAACAATCAAGTTAAAAACGATACCACTAAAGCTCAAGTGCTTACAGATTTCCTAGCCGATGTAGCCGATGCGGGTCAAATGAAAGCTTGTTTGGATAACGATAAATATACCAGTAAGCTTAGTGAAGATATAAATATAGCTAAAAAGTTTAGTGTAAATGGTACACCAGGATTTTTCATCAATACCACACCTTTTACCGGCGCCTATTCATGGAAAGACATGGCAAGCGCTATAAAATAACTTAGAGAATTAAAAAATCTTTATACTCTTCTCCTCCCTCTTCCCATTCAAAACCAATTTGTTTTACCTCTGACAAAAATGGACCCTTGCGACAAAGCTCAATCATTTTTTCAATCACTGCTTTTTCACCCTGCAGGATTGCTTCTACGCCACCATCTTCCCCGCCTGCCACACGCCTGAAGCCGTAAGGCAACTGGCGGGCAGGGGTATTACGCACCCAACCGGTTATACCTAATTTTCGGGCACTACTTTTAACAAACTGGCGATAGCCTACTCCCTGAACCGAACCGGAAATAAAAACGTGTGCTTGCTGCATTATTTTGACTCTCCTTTCCTTAGCTCCTTCAACTTCCACATAAATAGCGCCCCTTTATTATCGGCTTTACTATCAATCACAAAACTTAATGCCTTTTCAAGGATAGATCTATTTACTGTTTTTGCAAGCCGCATATACAATCCCTTATGCTTGTAATCATTTAAGGACTCTGTTAGATGAAGCCCAAATGTCTGAAATTCACGGGAAACGTATTTATCGGTGGTGGGATTAAATTTATCGAGGACGTTTTTGATAGATTGCATAATTTTTTTACATTGCTGGTACCCACTTTGGAATCCAATATCCGGGCACTCCATAAAAAGATATTTCAACATCAGGCTTATCACGAAGAGAAAGAACGTTTACACGATCCTCATCTAACATCTTATTTAGAGTAGCTAATCTGGCAACTTCCTCCGTATCCTGAGCAATTTCTGCTTGCGCAAGACGGCGACTATATTCAGCTTTACATGCTTGAAAAACAGTATCTTGAAGTTTTATAGCAACATCTCTTGAAGTATCAGTTGATCCTACCGAACATTTTGATGATAAAAAATCGGCTGGAGCTCCACCATACCCTGTCTGATCTATAACAAATCCTAGTGCACGTCTCTCAAAAGAACGAAGTGGTCTTCCTATTCGAGTTGCTACAGTTACTCCCACATCTTTTAAAAGTGTTCGTTTATCCATATTTTGTTGTCCTTCCTTGCCTGTTGATTCTGTGTCCATACTATTCTACCCCAAGAAAAGTCTTTTCATGACTCGTCAAAAATCCTTTGAGCGCTTGCTTGGCAGTATCAGCACTCTCAAGATTTCCTAAAGCAGCTATTAACTCCTGTAATTGTTGCAATTCCAAAGGTGATGTTTTTTCAGTTACTGAATCGAGAAAAAGCGCACGTAATTGGCCTATATTTTGTCCTTCTCCCGCTTTGAGCTGATCTAATAATTGATTAATTTCCGTCCGAACACTCAAAAGGTGTACTTCATGAAAGACTTCACTAATCGCTTGAATTTTATCTGCTCCAATAACTCCTGCCAATTCCGCTGGTGATAAATCTTCAAGAAATTGGTTATCGACTGATACACGAGCACTGTCATGAGCAACATCAAGTGCCTGTGGAGCCTCTTCCTGACGCATTCTTGCTAAGGTCACAGCTCGACCATACTCACCAAGTTGACTGGTATCAAGACCAAGATCTTGCATTGCTTTCATAAAAGATTGATTGGCATCTTTATCTCCAAACATATTCCCAAGTAACGCATAAACCTCTGTCGGTGTGATTTGTACCACAACTCGAAGTTTTTGATGGGCAAGCTCTGAATGATCTTCATCATGCTCCCCATGGGCATGATCATGATCTTGCATAATCTCTGTTTGTGTATCATGAGGTACCGGTTCTACACTTACACCTCTAACTACACCGGTGTAGTGACCTAGAGTATTATTTGCAGTTACCTCACTAAAAAAACTATTGATTGCGTTCTTATAGCCATCTTGTCTTTGCTGGTTTGGCTCTTGAGAGGCAACAACAAGGAGTTCTCCTTTATACTTCTCCATTAAATCTGTCGGCGTCTTCCCGTCATTTACCTCTGCAGCAAGACGAATTTTAAGCAATACGCGCATGGCATCAGGGTTCCAGAAGAATTCAGGGGTCTTTGTCTCAACCGTAACACCCAATGAGTCAACCGTTGAGGTAATTCCTCGAATCAAATCTGCATGGACGCCATCAGTCTCATCACTTTGATATTCCAAACGAGGATAACTATGATTAAGAACCGAATCAAAAATTGCTTTATATCCGTCTGCTCCAAACTTATCAACGTAGTAACCTTCATTGTCTTCAATAAATTTAGCACTTACCAGCGGATGATCTTTGGAGGCAAAATATCCCCTTTCTGCCTGGGCAGCACCGGTAGTATAACCCAAATCATGATCGATCATAATCTGATGCATCAATATTTGATCTTTTGCAGACACATTGAGACCATTTACTCGCAAACTATCAACCATTTGCATAGCAAACTTCGTATTGCCATCCAAAATATGTCTGGTGCCATGATCTGATCCAGAAAAAACATCTTTATCAACTGCTGCTTGATATGAAAGTTTGCGTGCGTTATCCCGTACCAATTCATATGCTTTTGGAACATTTTCCGTACCATAGGCTTCACCATATAATTTGGCAAATTCAACTACTTCTCGCTCTATCGACGCTGCTTCGGCTTCATTAAGATTGCTCTGCTCTAAAAATCGCCTCACTTCTTGGTTAACCTGCCCAACAATACCATCGTAGGTATCCGGAATATTTTGCAACTCAGAAGCAACGCCTAGCTTTACACCAATTTCTTCAGCAATAGCACTCGGATCTACAATGCCCCTATCAATCTTTTCCTGCAAACCTGCGTAAGCAACAGCTTGTGCTGCCTCATGTTCCACTGGAGTATTTTTCCCTTTATGATTAACATTTACGAGACTATCTCCATATTTATCTGATCCAACACGAGCAGGATCCCGTAAATCGGCAAGTGGTATCGCACCAGGTTCTCGTTGCCGTAAACTTACACCGACAGACGCACCTGTTGTTTCACTTTTTAAAGCTGCAAGTTGCCTGCCATCTGATTCAGACGGCTGTGCTCTATGTTTTCCTTCATTAGTTGGTTTCCTGAAGCGATCCAAAAACCTTTCATTTTTCGCTCTATGCTTCCCACCTTCTTGTCCTACGTCACCCTGTGCTACCTGACGTAAGACATCATCAACATGTGGTCCATCACCATTTTTTTTATCTCCTCCAAAAAGTTCCCGCAGTTTATTAGCTAACACGGCTGCTTTGCTGGGAACTTTTGGACTTTCATTGGCTACACCAGGTTCTCTAGTTGGTGCTTCTTTAAAATCTACTGTAGACATAATATACTTTAGTATATCATCTAACTTACTTTTTTATCCATTATAAAAACACAACTTGTCTTTGAAAAATTTGAAGATTAGGAGTAATTAATTATAGTTTTTTGAAAAAGTAATTTACTTGGTATTATACCTATTCATTGCGGCGTCGATGCCCTTTTCCAGCGCCATTTGTAGAGCTTGAGAACCATGCTTAATAATTTCTCTCACTTTTCCTTGTTCATTGCTTTTGAAATTGTCCAAGACAAAATCTTCTGCGTTTTTAATGTTTTGTCTACCAATTGCGTGGATCTTACCATCATCTCTGGCTTCCTGCCCGGTATGCGGATGAGTAGCTCCAATGCCTAATCTAAACCGCCAAAACTTGTCCGTCCCCAAACTCTCCATAATTGACTCTACTCCGTGATGGCCGGCTGCCGCTCCGCCAAATCTTATCTTCATTACGTTAAGCGGTAAATCTAACTCATCATAAACAATCCAGATATCCGCTGGATCAATTTTGTAAAAAGCGGCCAGCAAAGAAACTGCCATGCCGGAATTATTCATGTAAGTTTTGGGTTTGGCCAAGATTATTTTTTCCTCATCTCCAAATTTTGGTTTCCAGTTAATAACGGTTACATCACTTTTTAATTTTTCGTTTAAAGTCCAAACAGTATTCTCTAATGACTCAAAATCTTTAAGAAATTGTTCAGCCACCATAAAACCAAGATTGTGACGAGTGTGGGTATATTTATCTCCAGGATTGCCGAGGCCTACGATTAACTTCATCTTTTCTAATATAGCACAAATGCAAAATGAAAAAAAGAAACGGAACCAGCCTAAACTGATTCCGCCTCTAAATAAACGAGGGATCTATTTGTAATAACTTTTGATTTGGAAAATCAAATAGAATCCAATAGTCTCTGGTGCAAAACTCGTAACAGGCTAGATTGACAATAAAAAGAGCAGTTGGCACAATGAAAATGTTATGGAGATAACGTTTTCTACTCCAAAAGGAGGTGACAACTGCTTATGATACTTGTACCAAAAATGCCA
>JACREK010000034.1 GCA_016218275.1 Candidatus Gottesmanbacteria bacterium
TTCTATCCCGAAGAAGGCAAGTATCATTATACTGGACATAGAAATTGCGATATAAAACAAAATCCATCAGAGACTAAACAAAAAGGGACAATCTGTCCGGTCTGTGGTAAAAAACTGACTATTGGAGTGATGCACAGAGTGGAGCAACTGGCGGGAAGAAAGGAGGAGGAATTAGGAATTAAGAATCAAGAATTAAGCGGAACACAAATAAAAGGAATTTTTTCAGCCGCTTTTCCTCATAGACCCCCTTTTATAAAACTGGTACCACTCCAGGAGATTCTAGCCGAAAGCTTAGGAGGTCTTCCAACGAGTCAAAATATCCAGAATGAGTATAAAAAGTTAACTGACTATTTTGGGGATGAATTTAAGGTTTTATTGGAAATTAGTACTTCGGATATAACGAAAATCTCAGGACCAAAAGTAGCTGAGGCAATAGATAAAGTAAGGAAAGGTGATATTGCGGTTGACCCGGGATATGATGGAGTTTTTGGAGTAGTCAAAATTTGGTCAGATGAGAAGAAGAAAGAAGAGGAACAGCAAAAAGAGCAGATGAGTCTGTTTTAATTTGCTGGTTCTGTCTAGATTCGCTGAGGTCGGCCATGACTTTTTTGCGCCCTGAAAAATTCCTGACGGAATTTTTTAGGGGGCGTGCTCAAAAAGCATGACCTCCCCGCGAATCATTCATAGATCTTATGTTAAATATTAAACAAATAAATCTGAATGATAAGTTAGATTGGAGCGGTCTGATAGAAAATAGTTCTACTGCCTCTTTTTTTCAGACAAAAGAGTGGTTACAGCTTTGGGTGAAACATTTTTCGTCCAAAGGACGATCGGCCTCTGGCCGAGGTGGCGAAGCAATAATATTCGGAGTATATGATGATGGAAAATTAATTAGTATTGCACCATTTGAAATCACAGAAAATACGATAAATTTCTTGGGGGTAAATCCTGTAGCGGGAGGAGAATTGGTAAGCGATTTTGGAGACATTATAGCTAAGAATGGAAGAGAAAAGGAAGTTTGGGAGGCAATATTATTTCAATATTCACCTGGAAGGAGTCCATCCGGCCACCTTCCAGGTGTTGCGGAGCGACTCCTGGAAGGTGAATACAGAATTGAACTAAATTTTATAAGAGAAAATTCTCCGAGTTTGAAAATATTACAAGATTTGGGCGGAAAAGCGGAGTCAGTTGATGTGGCGCCGTATATGGACTTGCCAAATACATGGGAAGAATATTTATCAATCCTCAACCGCCATGACAGGCATGAGATCAGAAGAAAGATGAGGAAAGCTGATAAGGAAGGAGTGATAAAAGTTTGTGATGAAATTAATACCCAGAATATCAATGATTTTTTTCGATTGATGATTGCATCAAATGAGAATAAACGTAAATTTTTATCCGGTGAAATGAAGAATTTTTTCAGTGAAGTAATTGAAATGTTGGGTCACAAACAATTATTGACACTGTGTTTTTTGCGGTATGAAAACGTAAATATTGCTTCAATACTATTGATGTATCAAAAGAATGAAGTATTATTGTATAATTCCGGTTTTGATCCGAAATATTCCTTTCTCTCGCCGGGATTGATATTGAATGCCTATGCCATAAGAGGGGCAATAGAGGAGGGAAAGGACAGGTTTGATTTCTTGCGGGGAGGAGAGAAGTATAAGTATGATTTGGGAGGGGTGAAAAGAAATCTTTATAAGATTTCTTTTTAAATTCCAAATTCCAAGCACCAAATCCCAAACAATATCAAAATTCAAATTTTCAAAATTCTAAACGTTTTGAATTTCGGATTTTGGTCATTTGGATTTGTTTGGAACTTGGGATTTTGGATTTGGGATTTAATTTTTTATGCATAAAAAATTGTTAGCTGTCTTTGCCCATCCGGATGATGAAGCTTTTGGTCCGGCCGGAACCTTGGCTTATTATGCAAAAGAAGGAGTAGAAATACATCTTCTCTGTGCTACGCGTGGAGAAGCAGGGGAGAATAGAATTAAGAATTATGAAGTAAGAATCAGGAATAATAAAGCGCCAAAGACACCTCCTAGGTGGCCAAGTCTGACTTGGACTCCTCGGATGGTGGAGGGATCAGAAAGAGTGGCTAAAATAAGGGAAAAGGAATTATTGAAGTCAGCTAAAATATTAGGAATAAAAAAAGTAGAGTTTTTGGATTTTATTGACGGAGAGCTTCGTAATAATATTTATCACCAAGTAGCAGAAAAAATAATAAATAAAATACATACTTTTAAACCTCAAGTAGTTCTTACAGTAGAAAGGCGCGGAGTATCCGGCCATCTTGATCATATTGCAATATCGATGATTACTACTTATTCTTATCTGAAAACCAAAGAGCCGAAGAAATTATATTATCATTGTTTACCTTTTGAAATGAGGGATAAGATGATGGACAATTATTTTGTCTATTTCCCGGAAGGATACAGCCGGAAGGAGATTACCACAAAAATAGATTATTCCTGCTGTTGGGAGGAGAAAGTCAAGTCAATGAAAGCACATCAAAGCCAGATAAAAGATGTAAAAAATCTTCTTAACAGATTCCAGAAATGGCCAAAAGTCGATCACTTTATCCTACAGTATCACCGCGGTGTGAAGGTAAGTTTGCCGGAAACAGATTTATTTGCCGGAATTGACCATTGACGGGAAAAAAAATAAGGTGTTATGCTGAAATCAGAAATGCCCGCCTTAGCTTAGCATTCGGCTTTTCAATTCTATTCGAATACGCCTCATGCTGCGCTTGGTCGGCGGGCTTAAGAAACTCTATTACTCATAAATTTCGCAAAGAGTTTCTAAAGGAGGTGAAAACTAATGGCTGAAGTAAACAATGGTAACCAAAATTTAATGGGAGCAGTTACTTATCTGTTGGGACCGGTGACGGGAATTTTGTTTCTTATCACCGAGAAAAAGAACAGTTATATTCGATATCATGCAATGCAATCGACGGTAGTATTTGGCGCAATCGTTCTTCTTTATCTGGTTTTGGGCATTATACCAATATTGGGTTGGTTGTTGGCTCTGATTCTGTCTCCAATAATTACGCTAGTCTCATTTATTCTTTGGTTGATGTTGATGTGGAAGGCGTATAGTGGTGAGAAATATAAATTGCCATATTTCGGAGAATTAGCTGAAAAACAATTGGCAAAACTGAAATAACGTGTTTCAAAATCGCCAAGAAGCAGGCAAGCTTCTTGCAGAAAGACTTGAAAGTTACAGAAATAATGATGAGGTTGCTGTATTGGCAATTCCTCGTGGAGGAGTAGTAGTTGGACGACAGATTGCAGATAAACTTCATATTTCTTTATATCTGGTAGTAGTGAAAAAACTTGGAGCCCCCAACAATCCGGAGTTGGCAATAGGTGCTGTTGCGCCTTACGGTACAAAAATGATTGATTGGGATTTGGCACTTCGTTTAGGAGTAGAGCAGGATTATCTGGATGAGGAAATAAAAAGAAAACAAAAAGAGGTGGAGGAGAGACAAAAAAAATTTTCAATTTTCAATTTTCAATTTTCAAATATTAAGAAGAAAAATATTTTTATAATCATTGATGATGGAGTGGCAACAGGAGCAACCATATCGTCAGCGATCAAATATATAAAGCAGATTTCATCGGTTTATTCTTCGAGCGAGCGTCAGCGAGTCGAGAAGTTATATGAGAATAGTTCTCGACAAGCTCGAACAATAATACTTGCAGTTCCCGTGATTGCGAAAGATGCTTATAATCGGCTACAATCTGAAGTTGATAAAATTATAGCGTTGGAAGTTCCTGATGCTTTTGGTGCCGTAGGAGAGTTTTATAGAGAATTTCCGCAAGTGACGGATGAAGAGGTGATTAAGTATCTTAAGTAACTTAGGTGACCTATGAAATTGATAGTTGGACTCGGCAATCCGGGAGATAAATTTCAATATACCAGACATAATATCGGATTTATGGTTGTCGAGAAGTTAGCCAAAGAATTATTATCCGTAGGAAGAAGTGAGAAAGCTTGGAGAGGAGAAGAGAAATTTTCCGCATTGGTATGTAAAATAAATGACAACTTACTCATCAAACCCCAGACACACATGAATGGGTCAGGCGGAGCAGTCTTATCCTTATTTAATTATTACAAAGTGGAAAGCGGCAATATCTGTGTGGTTCATGATGATATTGATTTGCCATTGGGAAAGATGCGTATCAGGAAAGGCGGTGGGAGTGCGGGACACAATGGAATTGAGTCGATAATAAACAATCTTCACGATCCCAACTTTGTCCGTTTTCGACTGGGTATAGGGAGAGGAAAACTCAACCTGCATAAAACAGCCGGTCAGAATTTACACAGACGTGAAGTGGAAAAATATGTCTTATCACCCTTCCGTGAGAATGAAGGCGGTGCTGTCAAACACTTAATCAAAAATGCGGTTGAAGCTTTAAGAATTGCTCTTGATAAGGGAATTGAGGTAGCGATGAATAGATTTAACTGAAGTAAAGAGCGTCAATCTGTCACCACGGTTTATTGCTGATACGAAACTTGCCAATTCTGACCCCTTTTTTCATCAGTTGTAAAGAAAGACCAAAGCAAAGAGCAAAGAAAGTAATTACTATCAGTGATATTTTAACGAGTGCTTTTTCCCAGAGAAA
>JACREK010000035.1 GCA_016218275.1 Candidatus Gottesmanbacteria bacterium
AGGGTGCAGCTTCGAAATCTCTGATAATGCGAAACTTGTGACAGATAAATAAATATGAGAAAATAAAAAACTATGGAACAACTGTTGCAAAGGTTAAATGAGATTGCTGAAAAGTTAAATATTCCTGACAAACAAAAGCAAATTGCTGAAATTGAAAAAGAATCTGCCGATCCAGCTTTTTGGCAAGACAGGGAAAAATCTACTACCAAGATGAAGAAGCTCTCGTTTTTGTCAAAACAGGTAAAACAGATTGAGGCAGTTAGGGAATTAATTAATAATTCCAAATCTACCGAAGCAGGGAAAGAGTTGGAAAAGCTTGAGTTTGACCTCTATTTTTCCGGTCCTCATGATACCGAAGGTGCAATTTTGTCCATCCATGCCGGACAAGGAGGAACAGAAGCAATGGACTGGACAGAGATGCTTATGAGAATGTATCTTCGTTTTATAGAGATGAAAGGCTGGAGCAGTGAGATTATAGAGAAAGTGGCAGGGGAAGAGGCGGGAATAAAGAGCGTCACAATAAGCATACCTGATAATCTTTCCTATGGATATTTGAAGGGAGAATCCGGGGTTCACCGCTTAGTGAGACAGTCTCCTTTTAACGCAGATAAGTTAAGACAAACCTCTTTTGCTCTGGTTGAGGTGATTCCGATACTGGAAGATACCAACGATATCGAAATCAGAGATGATGATTTGGAATGGGAGTTTTATCGAAGCGGAGGGAAAGGAGGCCAGAATGTAAATAAAGTTTCAACGGCAGTGAGGCTTCGTCATAAGCCGACAGGACTAGTAGTGGAATGCCAGGAGCAGCGATATCAGGGGCAAAATAGAGAAACAGCCTTAAAGATACTTCGGGGAAAACTGTGGCAAATGATGGAAGAACAAAAAGTAAGCCACCTGTCAGAGTTGAAGGGAGAATACAGAATGGCCTCATGGGGTAATCAAATACGCTCTTATGTCCTGCATCCGTATCATCTGATAAAAGATTTGCGTACCGGTTTTGAAACTTCAGACACGAAGGGTGTTTTAGACGGAAAGATAGATGAATTTATAATCACCTACTTGAAAATATTTGCGGCAAGCGTATAGTATATAAAGTATATATTTATACTGAAGTGAGGAATTACGCACTCTGTCATCGCGAGTCCCGACGTAACGTCGGGACGTGGCGATCTTTATAATATCTTAGAGATTGCTTCGCCTTTGGCTCGCAATGACAATCCGAATTAATATTGACTGCGTAAGTTCTACAGAAGTGACTGAAAGGAGCGAACGTGTTTACATTGAGTGACCGAAGGGTTTACCCTGAGGAGCATCAGCGACGAAGGGAGCGAATATGGACAAATCAACCAACCAAACAATAAATCTGAATGAGCTACCAAAAGAACCTCTAATGCACCAGTTACAGGAATCGTATAATCTGTTTTCTCGAAAAGTTATATTAATTATTGTAGTCATAGTACTAGCTGGTGGATTAAGCGGATTTCTATTATTCAGAAACTCTTCACGGTTAGGTACGGATACGTCTTCAGATAAAAAAACTGCAGGTCAAGGAGCAAAATTTGCCGTGGGATCAAGTGATACAAAAACTTTTCCTGACTCTGCAGAAGGAAACTTAGAGGCAGATGGAGTGAACGGAGAAGGGACGCACCGTCTCATAAGACCGGGTGGAGAAAGTCAGACTGTCTATTTGACCTCATCTGTTTTGGATTTAAACCAGTTTGTCGGGAAAAAAGTCCGAGTCTGGGGACAGACTTATGCGGCAAAAAAAGCAGGTTGGCTTATGGATGTTGGTAAAGTAGAAGTTTTATAAGACAAAGAGCATATACCCATCTTACTCTGGTTTGCAACTCGAAGAGGCAGCAAAGCAGATTATGGTGAAAAATATTGATATATTTTTTACCATTAGATGGGTGGATACTGAAAAAACAAATTACAAACCTGAGTTTTTTTAGTATATTATTCCCCAACTATTCTGTATGATTCTGTTTGATGGCGTAAGTAAAAAATATCCAAGAAATATTTCAGCTTTGGAAGATATCAATCTTAAGATTGAAGAATCGGAATTTGTTTTTTTTGTAGGTCCGTCCGGAGCAGGAAAGACGACTTTGCTGAAATTGCTTATCCGGGAAATTCTTCCCACCAGGGGCTCTCTTTTTCTTGATGACTGGGAGATTAATAGATTGCCTCAAAATAAACTTCCATACCTGCGAAGGAAAATCGGATTTGTCTTTCAGGATTTTAAACTGCTTACAGATAGAACCGTGGCAGAAAATATTGCCGTTTCTTTGGAGATATTGGGCAAATCAGGAAGAGAAATTGAAGAACGGATAGATGAAGTTTTATCTATTGTTTATTTGGAGAATAAACTCAACTATTTTCCTAAACAGCTTTCCTATGGTGAACAGCAAAGAGTGGCGATAGGCAGAGCCATAGCCGGAGAATCAAACGTAGTTCTGGCGGATGAACCGACAGGGAATCTTGACCCTAAAACTTCTTGGGAAATCTTAAAAATCCTAAGTAATATAAATAAAAATGGTACTACTGTTATTATGGCAACTCATAATGTCGATATAGTGAACAGTTTAAAAAAAAGAGTTGTTGTAATATCAGAAGGTAAAATAATCCGGGACGAAAAGAAGGGCAGATATTCATAATATAGTATATGTCTAAAAATATTCGTTCTTCATCCGTATCCTTTTGGCAGAGACTGCGCCGTACTCCCTATCAATCGGTGGCCGCAGTATTTATGATTTTTATCACCCTTTTTGTGATGGGAATTTTTCTTCTTATGATAGGTAGTCTCTCTGCAGTTTTGACTTATTTTGAGTCAAAACCACAATTAACTGTTTTTTTCAAAGATAATAAGGATAAAGCATCAATAGATCAGTTGATTGAAAAACTTAAAAGCACAAACAAGGTTTCTTCTTATCAGTATATTTCCAAAGATCAGGCACTGGCTATCTACCGTGAACAAAATAAAAATGACCCTTTGCTTCTGGAAATGGTGACGGCAGATATATTGCCGTCATCTCTTGAGATTTCTGCAACTTCACCCCAATATCTGGTTGATCTGTCAGAAATGGTAAAAAGTGAGCCCGGAATCGATGAAGTAGTCTTCCAAAAGGAAGTGGTCGATACACTGATTTCTTGGACTTCTACCGTCCGGAAAATTGGCGTGTTGTTTGTATTATTTCTTTTTGCCGCCACATTTTTTATTCTGCTGACTTCAATCGGTATGAAAATTGCATTTCGTAAGGATGAGATTGAGATTTTAAAGTTAGTAGGTGCAACTCCCTGGTATATAAAAAAGCCCTTCATTTTTGAAGGCTTAACTTATGGATTTGTGGGAGCAACATTGGCTTTTGTAGTCGTTTCGGGATTTATCCTCTACTTTCATCCGTTCATTACTGCATTTCTGCGGGGAATTCCTTCCCTTTCTCTTTGGCAGGGGACAGGATTTACGGTATATATCTGGCCGCCGACTATAGGTATTTTTCTTATCCTCTGGATGCTGCTTTCTGTTGCCGGGTTAATTATTGGTTTAATA
>JACREK010000039.1 GCA_016218275.1 Candidatus Gottesmanbacteria bacterium
ACAGTCTGCTCATACACGAGTTTCGCGTTATTCAATATACCTGTCATGCTGAACAAGTTTTGGCATCTTCTTGATGGTCAAACATTATTCAATAGATCCCGAAACAAGTTCGGGATGACACTTAGTGCGAAACTCGTGAATAACAAGAAAAAACTGTTCATGACATTTACCACAGCTCTCTTTTTTATTTATCCTCTTGGACTTCTGATTCTTAACTACCCGAAGATCAGTATTCTGAAAAATGACTTTACTGCCGAAAACTTAGGTCGCGACATTTTAAATTCTATTCCTCCCAAGAGTATTCTTATCATTTCCACCGATACACCTCTTTTTAATACACAGTATATTTACTACAGCGAAAAAAGATGGCCCGATATCAAACTTATTCATCTGACCAAACTATATACCGGATATTATGAAAATCAGCTGAAAAAATATTATCCAGACTTGGAACTGCCGCAGTCTTTGGCTTCACCGGCGGAGAAATTCCGCCAACTGGTGGAAAAAAATTACGGCAAATATCCGATTTTTTCCAAACTTGCCTTTGCCGATGAAAAAGGAGTCTGGCTCCCTTGGGGACTCCTTTTCCGCTATTTCAAAAACGAAGATCTTCCCCAAAATGAAGAAATCCTGAAAGAAAATGAAAAATTATGGGCATCTTTTCAAGATCCTTTAAGCGGAAGTCTGTCGAAATATCAGAATTTAATACTGTCCGATGTTCTCCGCATTTATGGTCTTTCCCATCAGGAGTTTGGTTTTTGGGCGGCAAAAAGAGGTTTTAGCAAAGTTGCTAGGGAACACTTGTTGAGTGCCGAGAAACTTTTCCCGGAAGATCTGGACAGTTTTACCATTCTTGCCCAAGTATATATAGTGGAAAAAAGATGTGAAGAAGCCCAAAAACAGATTGAGACAATCGTTGGGAAAGATCCGGAAAATCTGGACAGTTACTATCTCCAGGCCTTAAATTATGCCGCCTGTTTTAAGGATAGTAAGAAAGCAGATTATTTCCAGAAGCTTTACGAGGAAAAATCAAGCGGTAAAGAAACACCATTAAAGAAGTTATAAAAAAAGTTACAGTTGTAATTATCTTCCCTACCTCAAAAGATGATGATTTGAAACTAAAGACTACCCTATGTGCTCCTTCCGGCAGCAGAATTCCTTTTTGGATAAGGTTGACCGTTTCGATATTTACCTCTCTTCCGTCAATATAGGCATGCCAGCCGGGATATTGCGAATCGGTCAATACCAGAATTGATTCTTTGTCTGACTGAGTTTCCATGATTATTTCCGCTTCCCTTGCCGAAGTTATATTTACCAAGCCCTCTCCCCTACCGCTTTCATTTAAGACAAAATTATCGTTTTCCACCAGAGCCTTTTTTTGCTTCATGAAATCCTTCTCGCTGAGTTTCCTATAAAGCTGTTCGATAGTCGTTACCTTTTCAGTTTGAAATGACAGATAACTACGGGGTACGGAAAGGTCATTTTGAAAGATGCGGAAAGTTGGCAGTTTATAATCAGAGGGCGGATAGACGCTGTAGATTTCTTTAAGCTTTGGTTGACTGATTATATTAAACGGGGAGATAAAAAAGCGGACACCGGAAAGACTCAGCAGGTTTAATGTGGCAGCACTTAGGGTAGCTTCTTTTGTTTTTACGTCGATTTCTACCTCTTTTCCTATAGCCGTAAAATAGGAAAATCTTTTCGGAATCAATCCTCCGGTATTTAAGTCGATACTTGGAATTGAAAACAGGGTGTTATAATTCGGAAAAAGGCTGTTGCGGAAATATTCGTAAGGCTTCATGTCTTTCCAGCCCGTTTTCAGAAAGACATCATTCCACACCAAGGGCGCGCCGACGGCAGTAATTCTTCCTTCTTTATCCTGCAGGAATTTGGCCGTTTCCGGCATCTGCGTCCAAAAAAAAGCCGGAGTTATCGGTGGATAATTATAGGAAAAACGATATTCGTCCGCGATAACAAGAATGAAAATTATACAAATAATACTTACTCTTGCCAATTTATACTTATAACATATAGACGCGATAGCATGCATGTGTGATTTTCCAGTTGCAGTAATCCGGCTTAACAATTTTTCGAATACAACAGCAGACAGTATTGCCAAAGAAAATGTAGTTAGAAGTAAAAACTTGGACGGCACTCGGAAAAAGTTAAACGGCGGAAAAGAAAAAATCAGATACAACGGCGAATATCTTCCGAAAACCAAAAGTAAAGAGATAAAAGCGATAAAGAGAAATATTTTCACCAATTTGTCTTTGAGGAAAAAGATGCTTCCCAAAGCAAGAATTAGCGGCAGCAATCCTACATAAGCCGTATTTTCCCAGAATATTCCCCAATCGGAGGAAAACGGAGGATAAGTCCCATCGGCAGGGTTGCCAAAGATATAAGGATTTATAAAAGTTAACAAATGTTTGGGTGGATATGGAAAAGCTGTAATAGTATTGAAATCTAAGCCACCCGATCGTGCCGACAGCTGCCAAAGTTCGGTTGTGGGTAAAAGCTGAATGCCAGAAAAAGAAATCCCAATTATTAAGGAAAACAAAAACGACAAAATTCTCCTGGAGGTAATTTTTGTCGCCAGAAGAGAATAAGTTAAAAGGAATAGAATGATGCCAAAAAGACTGATGAAAACAATATAAAAATGACCGGTAAATATCTGTTGTGAAAGAAAAAAGGCAAATAAAATTATATAAGGAAACTGCGGTTTGCGCCATAATAATAAACTGGACCAAAATAAAAGAGGGAAAAGACTTGCCGCTTGGATAAGATTGAAATGATTTAAGTGAACGCTCAAAAAAGCTGAGAAAGTGAAAACAGTTGCGGCAAATGATGAGGAGACTTTAGAAAGTTTTATACTTCTTCCCAAAAGATAGATTCCCAAGTAAGCAAGGGCAAAAGAGATGATTAAATTAAGATTGTAAGCCGTGACTGTAGGCAGAAAGCGGAATAATAAGAGGTTGGGAAGGTAAAAAGTGCCGATTTGACCCTCGGCAAGGATGGGAAAACCGCCGGCGATATTTGGCGTCCAGAGAGGCCAGTTGTTGTTTTTCAAGGAGGCGGAAAGAATTTGCTTAAAGGCAAGATTGAGGTGCAGAACATCGCTTTCACCAAAATCCGGAATCATAAAAATAGAATCTTGCGGATAGAAAAGTCTGGCAAAAAATATAAAGATTAGAATGGCAGGGAAAATAAAAGGGATAATTTTATGATAAACTGAAAGTGGAACCGAAGTTCCACTTTCATCCCGAAGAGCCTTGGGCTTTGAGGGATCTCTATTAATGAATAACTTATCCGTATTGCTGCTTTTTCTGTCCATAATCGTTACCACCTTCAACCGCGGCTTTTTCAGTTTC
>JACREK010000040.1 GCA_016218275.1 Candidatus Gottesmanbacteria bacterium
GATGAACAACAAAGATTTGGTGTTGAACAAAGAGCAACTTTACGGGAAAAGGGCAACAGTCCGCATGTCCTGACATTAACCGCCACACCAATCCCCAGAACCATAGCTTTGACACTCTATGCTGATCTTGATTTGTCCGTCATGGATGAATTGCCCAAAGGAAGACAACTGATAAAAACATTTGTTGTGCCCCCGGAAAAAAGAGAGGCGGCATACAGATGGATAGAAAAACAGATTGAGAATTCAAACCATCAGGAACAAGCCTTCATCATCTGTCCTCTGATTGAGGGATCGGAAAGTTTGACTACAGTGAAAGCCGCCAAAGCGGAATACGAAAGATTAAAAAGTGAAGTTTTTCCCCGCCTTCGGCTGGGGCTTTTACACGGACGGCAGAAGACTAAAGAAAAAGATACGGTGATGAAAAATCTAAAAAATAAAAAATATGACATATTGGTAGCAACGCCTGTGGTTGAAGTGGGCATAGACATCCCTTCTGCAACTATAATGATGATAGAGGCAGCAGAAAGATTTGGACTGTCCCAACTTCATCAGCTTCGGGGCCGTGTCGGCCGAAGCGTCATCCAGTCTTATTGTCTGCTTTTTACGGACTCGGGAAATCCCAAAATTATAGAAAGGCTGAAATTGCTTGAAACCAATTTCAGCGGACCAAAACTGGCAGAGCTTGATCTAAAACTCCGCGGGGCAGGTGAGCTTTTTGGCACCCGCCAGCATGGCGCTTTGGGACTAAAAATAGCAGACATCTCAGACCTTTCCCTCATCTCTGAAACCAAAGAGGCGGTAAATACTCTTCTTCGGCAAGATCCCGGTCTTTCCCGCTTTCCCCTCTTGAAAAAAGAGGTGCAAAAATATAAAATAGGAAAGATAGCACCTGATTAAATAATCCAATCAACAAATTCTCAAATCAACAAATCATCAAATTTGTATTATTGGATAATTGGATTATTTGATAATTGGATAATTGATTACTATGGCTCCTTTACCGAAACGTCGACACTCAACCAGAAGAGCCGGATTAAGAGAAAAAATAAATCTTGCCGTAAAACTTGGCAATGCAAATGTTTGCCCAAAATGCCAAAAAGTAAAATTGCCCCATAGAATTTGTCCTAATTGCGGATTTTATAAACTATAAATGAAAAAATTAGACGATCCTCGTCACCTCAAGCGTGTCCAAATTATCCAGGATCTTTTTGCCCGAAGCTTTGCCAGCGGAAAAACTCTCCGCCAGCTGGCGGATGAAACAGTTCGAAAAATCGACAAAGTTATCCCCCAGATTGACCCTCTGATTGCACAGTCTGCTCCGGCTTTTCCCATAGATAAAATTGCAAAAATTGACGTTGCAATCCTCCGGCTGGCAATATTTGAGCTGAAATATGAAAAGAGAGAGCCGGTAAAAGTAGTAATAGATGAGGCAATAGAACTGGCTAAACAGTTCGGGGGAGACGCATCTCCTTCTTTTGTAAACGGGGTTTTGGGAGATATTTTAAGTAAAGACACAAATAAAAAATGATAAAAGATATAGATAAAATCCATAAACTGGCAGGGAAACTTGGGATATCCTTTAAAAATGAGGAAAATATTGCCGCCGCATTTGTCCACCGGTCATTTTTAAACGAAAGCAAAAGTGTCAAAAATTCCAATGAAAGATTGGAATTTTTGGGAGACAGCATTCTGTCTCTTCTGGTATCCGAGTATTTATATCTTCGGTACCCTTCATTTTCCGAAGGTGAATTGACTAATCTGCGGTCATCGGTAGTAAAAACAAGCACTTTGGCAACCGTTTCCGGAAAGCTTGATTTCGGTTCATATCTATATCTGTCACGGGGAGAAGAAGAGGGTGGAGGAAGGGAAAATCCTTCGATACTGGCCGATACTTTTGAAGCTTTTTTGGGAGCTCTCTTTTTGGATCAGGGTCTTTCCGCGGTTAAAAAAATATTAAGCCGTCACCTTTTTCCGTTATTTGATAAAATCCTGAAGGAAAGCAGTTATAAAGATGCCAAAAGCGTTTATCAGGAAATTATACAGGAACAGACTAAAATTTCTCCGCTTTACAAGGTAATTTCCCAAAAAGGACCCGACCATGCCAAGGAGTTTACGGTCGGAGCATATGTGGGAAATTCGCTTCAGGCAACAGGAAGCGGGAAAAGCAAACAGGAGGCAGAAATGAAAGCCGCAGAGAATGCCCTTGAGAAATGGAGGAAGAAGTAATATAATAATCAAATTATCCAATTCTCAAATTATCCAATTTCAAATTTATTGGTAATTATTGGATAATTGGTAATATTTGTTGATTGGATAATTTATATCTATGGCAACAAAAGTCAGATTACAAAGAATGGGCAAAAGAGATCATCCCACTTTTCGGATAGTAGTAGCTGAGGAGGGGGTAAAAAGAGGCGGGAAAACGGTAGCACAACTGGGATATTACAATCCCAAAACAAACCCGCCCACTTTAAACGTAGATAAGAAAAAACTAGAAATTTGGCTGGCAAACGGAGCGCAGATGACAGATCCGATACGCAAACTGATTCGACAATAAAGGAGAAATTTTCAATGAAAGACTTTCTGCAATATCTGCTATCTTTGATTGTTGACCATCCGGATGAAATAAAAATAGAAGAAAAAGCTTTCGGTGAAAATACTTTACAGTATATAGTTTCTGCCAATCAGGAAGATATAGGTAAAATAATCGGAAAAGGCGGAAAAATCATCCAGTCGATAAGAAATGTGGTAAAAATTCTAGCCGTCAAAGAAAATAAACAAATAAGAATTGAGGTAGGATAATAATTGTTAATTGTCAATTGTTAATAGTTAAATATCAATTAGCAATTAGCCATTAGCAATTATCAATTGTGACAATCTCCATTCTCACTCTCTTCCCCGAAATCTTTACTCCCATTTTTTCCTCTTCCATTATCGGACGTGCCCAAAAAAAAGGCCTTGTTGATATCCGTTATGTAAATATAAGAGATTTTTCAACCGATAAACATCATTCTGTAGACGATAAACCATACGGTGGGGGAGTAGGAATGATATTGCGCGTCGATGTAGTCGAGAAGGCAATCGAAAAGGCAAAAGCGGTAAAGACACATCGGATGGTGGCCACGTCTGACGTGGACTCCTCCGAGGTGGAGGAATTAAGATCAGGATATACTGAAAAAGTGATCCTCCTTGATCCGAAAGGAAAACAATTCAATCAATCAAAAGCCCGATCATTTGCTAAATTAGATCACTTAATATTGGTCTGCGGACATTATGAAGGAATAGATGCACGAATTGCCAATTTTGTCGATGAAGTAGTTTCCATAGGCAAATATGTCTTAACAGGCGGAGAAATTCCAGCAATGGTAGTTACAGATGCGGTAACCAGACTTACCCCTGGTGTTTTATCAAAAAAAGAAGCAACTCTTTATGAATCGTACTCAAAAGGAAATCTGTTGGAATATCCTCAGTATACCAGACCGGAAAATTACAAAGGCTATCAAGTACCGAAAGTTCTCCTTTCGGGAAATCATAAAAAGATTGGGGAGTGGCAAAGACAAGCTCACTGAAACAAGTCTTTTTTCCCTACAGTTATCTTATCCAAATCGCTTTCACTTTCACTTACCAGTAGCAGCCTCCCACCCTCCAGGTGGTCTGAATTGGCACATCCTGATTTTAAGTGGAAATGCAAGAAGAAACCATGACCATGTGTATTGTTAAAACACTCTTTGTCCCTCTGACATAACTCAAATCCGATAAATTTTCTTTAAGAAGTATTCATGAAATATTGTTGATGTAAGCTCCGGATGGAAACAGGCTGCTAAATAGTAATGGTTATCTATCTTCTGTTCACAAGCTATCGTTTCTCCTTCATTCTTGGCAAGTATCTTTACATCCTTTCCTACCTTTTTTATCCTAGGTGCCCGGATAAAAACTGTATGAATATTGCCTAAACTCGTTTTCACATCTTTGTCGAAAGATTCAGTCTGTCTTCCGTAGGCATTTCTGTCTATTTCTATATCCATACGCTCTAGTGTTTTCTGATCAGGAGTCTTATGATGTATCATCTTAGCAAGCATAATCGCTCCTGCACAAGTACCAAATATATTTCTGATTCGCTTCATATCTTCCCACATATCTTCTCTCTCGCATAATTTGTGGAGTGTGGTACTTTCTCCGCCGGGAATGATTAAGGCATCAAGATTATGGAGGGATTCTTTTGTGCGGACAGGAATAACTTTAATATTTAAATGAAGATTTTTAGCGGCTTGCTTAGTAGCCTCAATATGTTCTATGACATCGCCATGGAAGGCGAGTACCCCTATTTTTCTTAATTTCATCATGGATATTTATCATTGTGATTAAATGCCACGGACAGCCATCTTGGTTTCTAGAGTTGAAATTTCCTGTCCTTTCATGGCTTCACCTAAGTTTTCACTTGCTTTGGCAATTTTGCCTGGTTCATTGAAGTGGGCTGTGGCATCAACTATCGCTTTTGCGCGTTTTTGGGGGTCATTACTCTTAAAGATACCAGAGCCAACAAATACACCATCAACTCCAAGCTGCATACAAAGAGCAGCATCGGAAGGAGTGGCAATTCCTCCGGCGGCAAAGTTGACAACAGGAAGCCTATCTAATCTGGCTGTTTGTAAAACTAATTCATAGGGCACACAATATTCTTTGGCTTTTTCTTTTAAATTTTTAAACTGTTTCTGTTTTAGTAAGGTCTTCAGCTCATCAACGCCTCTGTTTACCGCTCTTATATGTCTGACTGCCTCAACGATATTGCCGGTACCGGCTTCTCCTTTGGTTCTTATCATGGCTGCACCTTCTGCAATTCTTCGCAGCGCCTCTCCCAGATCGCGACAACCGCAAACAAAGGGAACTTTAAATTTGGTCTTATCAATATGAAATTCTTCATCTGCAGGAGTTAGCACTTCGCTTTCATCGACAAAATCAACTTTAAGAGACTCAAGAACCTGTGCTTCTACAAAATGACCTATGCGGCACTTAGCCATAACAGGAATAGTGACGGCATTTTGAATGTCTTTAATAATTATGGGGTCTGACATCCTGGCTACTCCTCCAGCGGCGCGAATATCAGCTGGCACTCGCTCCAGTGCCATTACCGCCACAGCTCCTGCTTTTTCGGCAATCTTGGCGTGTTCAGCATTTACCA
>JACREK010000038.1 GCA_016218275.1 Candidatus Gottesmanbacteria bacterium
AAGAGGCAGAACTTTAATAACAAAAAGGTGCTAAGTAATATCTTTATATTGTAAGTAATACCCTAGACCTCAATACGACACTAAATGTATCATAGTAGAAAATAGGATGTCAAGAGGTAGATACGCTGACCCACCTGCACCTCTTTAGCTTCAATATATTTGTCATCTCGACCGATTCCACGTTAGTGGATGAGTGGAGAGATCTTCCAACTGATAAAAACTGTACTGATTAGTTAATCTAGATCTTCATCGTGGAAGATCCCTCGACCCGCCAGCTGGCGGGCTCGGGATGACAGTAGTAATCTATATACAAACTGCAGGTGGGTCAGGTAGATACGTAAAGCCCCTCATAAAGAGGGGAATACGCGATAATAATATCAAAAATCAAAGATCAAATATCAAAAGTCAAAACTAAATTATTATTTCAGCTCAACAGTAGCTCCAGCCGCTGTCAGTTTTACTTTCGCTTCCTCAGCTGTCTTTTTGTTGACACCGGTAAGAACATCTTTTGGAGCAGACTCAACCAGCGCTTTGGCTTCCTGAAGACCTAGAGTCGGTACCAGTTCACGGACAGCTTTAATGACGGAAATTTTGTTGGTTCCGGCCTGAGCAAGAACCACATTGAAAGTTGTTTGTTCAGAAGCCCCGTCTGATGCTGTGCCAGCCGCGTTTGACGCGGGTGCTGTTGCAACTGCCATAGGAGCAGATGTTACGCCGAATTTTTCTTCGATTGCTTTGACCAGATCCGCCAGGTCCAAAACTGACATTTCTTCAACTGCTTTTAGAATATCTTCTTTTGTTAGTTTGGCCATGTATAAAAATCACCGCCTTTCTTTTGGTGTCATTCCGAGCTTGTCGAGGAATCTCTCTAACATATATAGTCTTATTTGAGAGATCCCTCCACTCACCCCATTCAATGGGGTTCGGTCGGGATGACAAAGTCATTTTTTAGATTTAATATTACTCAATACCATCACAAATTTCTGCAAATTCCAATTGAGAGCATAATGCAGTCCAAAAAGAGGAGATTTAAGTCTTATGGCAAGCATAGTTAAAAGCTCATTTCTGCCAGGAATACTTGCAAGTTTGGAAAAATCAGCCTCAGTTGCCAATTTTCCGGAAAACAAACCGATCTTTATTTTGGGAAGCTGAGTGTTTTTTATAAAATTGGAAAGCTCTTTGATAGCAGAAATTTCATCCCCAAAGGCAAAGAAGGTAGCGGTGGGATTATTCAATTCTACCTCTAATTGTTTCATTGTTTCATTGTCAAATTGTTTCATTGCAATACGCATCAGTGTATTTTTGGCAATGACAAATTCCGCCTCGACTTTTTTGAGGGCTTTTCTTAGTTGTTCCAATTGCTGATGCGTCAGTCCCCGGTAGTCGGTGATAAAAAAAGCTTTAGTCTTTGTCAGCTTGTCTTTCAATGCGGCAACGGTGTCAACTTTTTTTGGATTGATTTTAGTTTTTTTGTCCATAAAAAAATCCTCGGTACCGAGGATTATTAGTATTTAGGGATTAGTATTTTGTATATAGGGAAAGATTTTTTTACCCTAAATACTAGATACCTAATACTATATACTTCTTTTCTCCTCGGTAGGTCTTACATCGGCCGCCGTAGCTTTACGCGAAGGCGGGCTTTCGCCTACTATCTTCGGATCTGTTATTTATAACATAAAATCCGGTCTTTTGGCAATAGGGAGAAAAAGATTAATTAAGAGATAGAGAATCTCTAAATACACGATAGAAAAAAGATTCTTTGTCATCTGCAAGGTAAGCCTCTACAATTGTTGTTACAGAAGTGCTGAGTACATCAAGAGTTGTGCCACTATTCAGATGTCTGATATCTCTCCATTGAAGAGGGCTTCCGGAGCGTATCGTAAGTATGTCAATGTCATGCATGAGTGTTGCAGCACGAACATCAGATCTTGGGATTCCAAAAGGAGAAAGATCTACATATTCCTGAGCTTGAATACCAACAAGTTGTGAAGGAAGTCTTTTTGCCATAGATTGTATTCGCAAGTCAGTAGTTTTCATCCGAAACAGTGATGCTAATCTTTTCTCTGATAGATAAATTTTGCCACCCAGGCGGCTGCCGACTAATCCTACAAACAGTGCAGCATTTGCTCCTGCCATTTCTTTCTCAAAGACATGATGAATATCATCTAATTCTTCCTGATTTCTCAGATGATGCCCAACAACAGGAACGATAGATGCTTTTTCCATCATAAGATGTTCAAAAATTTGTTGATATTCTGCCGGGTTTGGTCTTTCCATAGAGAGTTATTATATAGCTATTATCTGCTAAAGCCAAATTTATGCACTTCGAAATGTACACCTCCGATGTGGGATAGCTTGACACTTCGGTATTTTTATGCTTAAATGTTGAATGTATGGGATACCGAAAGACTATTTTGGCTAATGAACAGATTTATCATATCTATAATAGAGGAGTAGCCAGACAGAATATTTTTAAAGAGGCAAGAGATTATTTGAGATTGGTAGAGCTTCTCGACTATTACAGATTTAAAAAACCACCTCTTCGCTTTTCTCATTTTAAACGATTGAATAGTGTTCAGAAAAAAGAATTCTGGGATAAATTTATGGAAAAATCTCAACCCCTTGTTGAAATACTCTCTTTTTGCTTTATGCCGAATCATATACATCTCCTTTTAAAGCAAGTAAAAGAAAAAGGAATTTCTATCTTCATGGCGAATACGCTTAATAGTTTTTCTAGATATTTCAATACAAGTCATAAAAGAGTAGGACCTTTATTCCAAGCAAATTTTAAAGCAGTCAGGATTGAATCGGATGAACAACTTGTTCATGTTAACCGCTATATTCATCTCAATCCGGTGACTTCTTATCTGGTTGAATTTAAAAAGTTAGGAGATTATCGGTGGTCCTCTTTGCCACATTTCTTGGGATTATGTTCAACAGGTTTTATCGTCTCATCATATATTCTAAGTCATTTTAAATCAGGTGAGGGATATCGAAAGTTTTTGTTTGATCAGGTGGATTATCAGAGAAAATTGCAGGAAATAAAACATCTGATTTTTGATAAGTAATAAGTAACCGATGTGTCTACGTTGTACACCTCCGATGTGGGAGGGAATAGAAGATTATCTTACTTGGAGCTCCATCCTCAAAGCCAAATCATTTATCGTATAATTTTTCCACTTCGACGAGCTCAGTGCAGGCACTAAAAATCCCCCCTTTGCCCTCCGTAGCTTTAGCGAAGGAGGGTCTAATGCTTGGAATAAATTTGTCAATAGATTGTTTTAACCCTCCAAATGGCTCTTGACAACAAGAAATATTTATCCTAAGATATGGAAAGTATGCAATTTTCCTCCCTTATCATTGCTTTCTCTCTCCAGATTGTCTGGAGATAAGAGCGTGGGAGGATAAATAAGTTTCGCAAAAATTTATAATAGAAGACCTCCCACATCGAAGGGAGGTTTATTAGTTATGGAAGCAAAAAGATTGACTATTGTCACAATTACCATTCTTCTCCTTATACCAAAGGAGGGTTGGTAGTTGGTGAAAAAGTAAGTTATTTAACATTCCAACCCTCCAAATAAGGAGGGTTTTTTGATGACTG
>JACREK010000041.1 GCA_016218275.1 Candidatus Gottesmanbacteria bacterium
CAAAATCCTTACTGCTGGAAGCAAAAATGATACTGCGAGATGAGTTAATAATGGCATTCAAACCGTCTTTATCTACACCTGCCTTTACTGTTTTTTCTACATCTGCCCATTGTGCACCAATTCCAGGTATCAATATTGGCATCTCACCTGCTATACGTCGCACAATTTCCAGTTCGGCAGGGTAGGTGGCACCTACCACCAATCCGCAATTTCCGTTGTAATTCCAACTTTGAACTACGTGTTCCGCGATGATTTGGTAGAGGGCTTTACTGACTCCTCCACCATCCGAGGAGCCCCTTTGGGTCACCTCGGAGGTGTCTTTGTCGCTATCACCTGGAAGGTGGCCAGCCTGTCCCGAGCGAAGTCGAGGGAGACTCCTTCCAGGTGTAACTATCAGGTCCTGAATCTCCCCCGCCCCGGGATTGGACGTCTTGCAAAGAATAAAAGCATTTTTATCTTTTCTATCTAAAAAAGGCTTTAAGGCCTCTTTCCCTACATATGGATGCAAAGTAATAGCATCTGCTCCTAAATAATCATAGGCAAATTTTACATATCCTTCGTTGGTATTTCCAACATCAGCCCTTTTGGCATCCAAAATGATAGGTATTTCCGGATATTTTTCCCTGATATAATCACAAGTCATTTTGAGCGCCTCTATTCCTGCTTTCCCTCTTGCCTCATAAAATGCGGTATTGGGCTTGTAAGCACAGACCAAATCTCTTGTAGCATCAATTATTGCTTTATTAAAAGTAGATTGCGGATGCTCACCGCTGCTTATATGCTCTGGAATCCTTGTGATATCACTATCCAATCCCACACAAAGAAGCGAGTTATTTTTTTTAACAATATTATTTAATTTTTGCTGAAAAGTCATAGCTAATGTGCCATCCCTACTAGTTCCTTAAGATTTTTTATTCCTTCCTTCTCAATATAATCAGACAGCCCTTGTTTTATCTCCCCATACACTTTATATCCTCGGAAAAATACGGCTGATCCAACTCCTACCAAAGTTGCTCCCGCCATCATCATTTCCACAGCGTCTTGCCATGTAGTTATGCCTCCCATACCGATAATGGGAATTTTTACTGCTTCATACACATCATAGACACAGCGAATTGCCACAGGTTTAATCGCCGGTCCTGATACTCCACCTCGCTTATTACCAAGAACTGGTTTTTTAGTTTTAATATCAATCACCATTCCCGGACCAACCGTATTTATGACGCAAATCGCATCAGCACCCTCTTCTTCACATCTTTTTGCCACCTTGGCAATATCTTCAACATTCGGGGTAAGTTTGGCAATTAGAGGAATTTTCTTTGAATATCTCTTCGCTGCTTTTACCGCATCGGTTGCTTTATCACTTTGCATGCTCATGACTGCACCAGTCTTGGTATGTACATGAGGACAGCTTAAATTAAGTTCAATAAAAGGAGGATTTAGCGGAGCTATTTTTTGCACCATTTGCGCAAAACCTTCAATAGTATCAGACCAAAGACTGACAATGGTGGGAATTTTGACTTTGCTTATAAAATCTTTCACCAACGATAACCCTCTGTCAATACCTGGATTTCGCAAACCCACCGCATTTAAAAATCCGTGCTCGTATTTAATGGTTCTGGGAAAGGGGTAACCCTCACGCGGTAGCGGAGTTAAAGATTTCAAAGTTATACCTCCGGCTCCAGCCTCAACTGCTCTTAAATGATCCTGCGGTATCTCTTGAGCAATGCCTGATGGAAGAATCAAAGGGTTGGGAAAAGTCACACTACAAAACTTGATGCTTAGATCTGTCACATTCGCTCCCTTCGTCGCTGATGCTCCTCAGGGTAAACCCTTCTGTCGTTCAGTGTAAACATAATTGACACCATTATAACAACTATTTAAAATGGGCACAATGAAATCATACCGATATGAAAAAGATTCGATAGGCAAAGTAAAGATTCCGCGAAATGCCTATTACGGACTCATGGGCCAAAGAGCAAGTGAAAATTTTCCTATCAGCGGACTAAAACCAAATCTCTCTTATACCTATTCCACTGTTATTATCAAACAAGCTGCCGCCACAGTAAATTGCAAGTTGAACTTGTTGGACAAGAAAAAATCAACCGCAATAATTTCAGCCTGTGATGAGATTTTAAAGGGAAAATTTTGTGATCAATTCATAGTTGATATTTATCAGGCGGGTGCGGGCACATCACACAATATGAATGTAAATGAAATTATCGCCAACCGCGCCAATGAAATTTTGGGAGCTCCTCTTGGCAGTTATAAATATATCCATCCGAATGATGATGTGAACATGTCCCAGTCCACCAATGATGTAATTCCGACCGCCATAAGAATTTCCTGTCTTTTTCTTCTGCCTAAGTTACTTAAGTCACTTAATGATCTTGCTGAAAGTTTTTCAAAGAAGTCGAAAGAGTTTTCCGGGATAATCAAATCCGGCAGAACTCACCTGCAGGATGCCCTTCCCGTTACTTTAGGCCAGGAGTTTGAAGCTTATGCCAAAGCTATAAGTTATGACAGACAAAGAATAGAAAAATCGGCAAAAAATCTACTGCGAATTGGCATTGGAGGAACTGCTGTGGGAACTGGAATTAATACCCATCCAAAATATCACCTCCTAATGATTTCAGAACTTAAAAAACTCACTAAATTACCGCTTAAATCATCGGGTAATCTTTTCGAATCGATGCAAAATACGGCTGATTTTCTTGATTTATCAGGAAGTCTTTGCATTCTCTCCCAAACGCTGATCAGAATCGGCAATGACTTGCGGCTTCTGTCTTCCGGGCCAAGAACGGGATTTGCCGAAGTTACACTTTTTGCAGTCCAACCCGGATCATCAATCATGCCGGGAAAAGTAAATCCGGGAGTTGTCGAAATGTTGACAATGGTTTGTTTTCAGGTAATCGGATTTGACCAGGCTATACTTTTAGCCTCTGTGTCTGGCCAGCTGGAACTAAACGTTTGGCTTCCTTTAATTGCTTATAATCTGCTGGAACAGATTAGGCTTTTGACAAACGCTGTTCAAGTCTTTGAGGATAAATGCGTTTCAAAAATAACCGCTAACGAAAACATGTGCCGGTTTTGGCTGGAAAGAAGCTTGGGTATTGCCGCAATACTTAATCCCTATCTGGGATATGAAAAAGTTGTCCAACTCGTGAAAGAAGCACTAAATAAAAATATCTCAATTAAGGAACTGATTAAAGAAAAAAAATTTCTCAATCCTAAAATTATGAAGAAAATATTTGAAATTAAAAATCTTACCAGACCAAATATATATAAATAACCATGCGGCCGCATAGGTAATAATATATATTTATCTGATTATGATGAAAAAGTTCCAATCTGCCCTTTTGATACACCACCGTCTCCATGGAAAACTTATCATCTCATCCAAGATTCCTGTCAAAGGGAAAAAAATACTGTCGTTGATTTATACGCCGGGAGTTGCAGAGGCAGTTATAGAAATAGCAAAAAATAAAGACTCTATCTATGATCTGACAATTAAAAATAATACTATTGCAGTTGTCACCGACGGTTCAGCCGTTCTTGGTCTTGGCAACGTCGGACCGGAAGCGGCTCTTCCTGTTATGGAAGGAAAATGCGCAATATTTGCCGAATTTGCCGATATAAATGCCTTTCCTATTTGCCTTAAAACACAAAATGTGGATGAAATAATCCAAACAATAAAAAATATTTCACCGGTCTTTGGCGGAATAAATCTGGAAGATATAGCAGCTCCTGCCTGTTTTGAGATAGAAGAAAGACTGCAAAAGGAACTTGATATTCCAGTAATGCACGATGATCAGCACGCAACTGCGATCGTAGTACTGGCTGGTTTAATAAATAGCGCAAAAGTCGTAAATAAGGATTTGAAAAAATGCAAAGTGGTAATCACAGGAGCCGGCGCTGCAGGGAATGCAATTGCTAAACTTCTGAATTTTTATGGCGTTGAAAATATTATTTTGGTTGATTCAAAAGGAATAATAGGCAGTTTACGAAAAGATTTAGACGATTATAAAAAGAAGTTGCTTCCTATCACAAATAAAGATAACTTATCAGGTGATCTAAAAACAGCGACAAATTTGGGAGATATTTTAATCGGTGTTTCCCAAAAAGGAATATTTACCAGAGAAATAATAAAGAGTTTAAATCATAAAGCAATTGTTTTTGCCCTAGCCAATCCTGACCCAGAAGTAACATTTAGCGATGCTAAAAAATGGGGTGTATCTGTTTATGCCTGCGGCCGGAGCGATTATCCCAATCAAATAAATAATGCCCTGGTTTTTCCGGGATTTTTTAGAGGATTATTAAAAGGGAAAATTACTAAAATAACAAATCATATGAAAGTAAATGCAGCTCAATCTCTTGCCTCTTTAATCAAAAATCCCACCCCAAATAATTTCATTCCGTCAATATTCGATAATCGCTTGGTTCCTTGTATAGTAAAAAGTCTCTTAAAATAAAATCATACATATTTATGCTATAGCAGAGAAATGTATGACTCATTTAGATTATATTTTCACCAAATCCCGGGGAAACTAAGATTTTTCCATTCTCAAATACTTTTGTTCCCCGAATATACACGGATTTTACTTTTCCCTGAACTTTCCAGCCGTCAAAGGGACTCCAACCGCATTTGGTCAGCAACTCTTTGTTGTTAATTATATATTTTTCTTCCATATCAACTTC
>JACREK010000042.1 GCA_016218275.1 Candidatus Gottesmanbacteria bacterium
GATATCAATAATGGGAGCAATTGTTGGTGTAGGAGAAGGTGTTGGAGTACTTGTAGGGATCACTATAGTTGGAGTAACGTAGATTATTGTTATTGGTGGAGTATTGGTAGGAATGATGGCAGGGGGTAGAATAACGGTAGGTGTGACTGTAGAGATGGGGGAAGGTATTACTTTGATAGGAGTTGGAATATATGTAGGAATGTTGATAGAGAATGCTGAAGGTTTCGGGATCGAAACAGGATTGGTAGGCAAGGGCTGATTTTCTGCCGGCTTCCCACCCAGATAATTTGCTAACCAATCGGAAATTGGTTCAAGCTCAAATGAAGGCCAGCCGGGGCCTCCGATCTGAAAGAGCGCCACACCCAACACTTGTGGATCCTTTTTTAACTCTTCGTCATACCATATAAGCCAGTCTCGGTAAGCGGCAGCATCGACTCTTGCTTTCCAACCGCTGGTATTTGGGTTGCCATCTTTATCAATTCCTCCCTCACCCAAGATCATAGGTATATCGGCAAGATCCGGATAATTTTTACTTAAATAGTCATAGAACTGGCGATATCTTAATGAATAATTGATTTCTGTACTGATATCTTTTGAAACATCTAATGTGTAGCCATGGTAACTCCAGGAGCCGTTTGTTTCTTTGAGTTTTCGCAGTGCGGAAATTAAATATTCTATAGTGGCAGGGTCAAGATTGCCAACATATATTTCGCCCATATTAGGCCTGAAGCCGGCATTTGATATATTTTCAGCTAATTTTACCCAATACCGGTTGAACCATTTTGCCCCTTCATCCGTATTGACATAGGGAGTCTGTTCCGAACCGTTGGTGCCGCCCAGATAATCCACAAGTTTTCTGTCATCAGGAGATAATTGATTGATAGCCGGTTGAAGGATGGTATTGAAAAAACGGTTAGCCGCTTCTTCAGGTGAATCAGATAATCCGTAACTTTCCATATTGTATACTCTCCAAACCACAATTCCTTGAGGGTATAATTGTTTATAGAGCCTGACCAAATTAAGAAGCGGCGGTATCTGTTGAATGTCCATAACTTTTATGACTCTTGGTCCAGCTCTAACTATTTTTTCACCGCCAGATGTTGCTCCTATATAAAATACGCCCAGTTTACTTTGGGAAAGAGTCGAACTTTGTTGCAGTTTCAATTGGGGTTTTTGCACTTCTTTTCCTTTAGAAATAGTCAGGAGTGGATATTGCGAAGCCCAAAATACGATGGGGATAAGAAGGATGATGAAAGATAAAAGAAAAATTTCATTGATTTGAAAATGACTTATTTTTTTACGCGTCTTTATCATGCGGCTTACCCGTAGTTTATGGGGATTCTTTTTATTTGTCAATTTGGAAGAATTCTGCTGTAATAAGGTTATATGACTGATGAAGAAAGAAAGTATTGGTTGGGATTTTCCGCCTTTCCCGGTATCGGACCTTTGCGGTTTAAATTACTTTTAAAATTTTTTAAGTCAGCAGAGTTAGCATGGAAGGCGGATATGAAGACTCTTCTTGATATAGGTTTGGGTGAAAAGCTTACGCAGAAATTTGATCATTTCCGAAAAACTTTTTTGCTGGATGATTATATAAGCGATATAAAAAAGAAGGATATAAGAATAGTTACCATAGCAGACAAGGAATATCCCTTCCTTCTTTCCCAGATTTCCGATGCGCCATTTTTGATTTATGTTCGGGGTGATTTGACAGTCCTAAACGATCCGCCAGCTGGCGGACAACCTCGTATAGGGGTTGTAGGGACGAGAAAAATCACCGGATACGGAGAAGAAGCGACCAGAAAAATTACTCAAGGGTTGGTTTCGGCCGGAGTAACGATTGTGTCCGGAATGGCGTATGGAGTAGATGCTGTGGCGCACAAGACTGCAGTTGATAGTGGCGGTAAAACGATAGCAGTTTTGGGTTGCGGGGTAGATATTATCCATCCCAGAGCAAACAC
The DNA here is from genome assembly GCA_016218275.1 of Candidatus Gottesmanbacteria bacterium. Taxonomy (GTDB): domain Bacteria; phylum Patescibacteriota; class Microgenomatia; order 2-02-FULL-39-11; family 2-02-FULL-39-11; genus JACREK01. The sequence continues at coordinate 1,962 of JACREK010000042.1, forward strand.
CACGCTTTATTGGCAGATTGTTAAAAAATATGGTGCAGTAATATCGGAGTTTCCGATTGGTATGTATGCGGACGTAGGCTTATTTCCAGCCCGCAATAGAATTATCAGTGGTTTATCACTTGGTATTGTTGTGACGGAAGGAGCAGAAGATAGCGGTGCATTGATAACAGCCAGATACGCTGCCGAGCAGGGAAGAGAAGTATTTGCCGTACCCGGACCAATTACTTCTTCTTTATCAAAAGGACCGTTAAATCTATTGAAACAAGGAGCAAAATTAGTGACAGATGCGGAAGATATACTGGAGGAATTAAAGATAAATCCAAAATCCAAAATCCTAATCTCCAAACAAATTCAAAATCCGAATTTCCAAAATTTAAACAGAGAGGAAAAAATTATATTGGAACTTTTGCAAAATGAGAGTTTGCATTTTGATGAGATAGTTAAAAAATCCGGTATTAGCGCTTCTCAATTAGGAAGTCTATTGACGATGATGGAGATGAAAAAAATTATTAAAGATTCAGGCGGGGGAGTATATGGAATTACAAGCAGTTAACATACAAAAAACAGAAAGTGTTAGGTAGTGGTACTCTTGCACGTGCTCCATTTTCTGTACCAGCCGCCAAATCCATTTCCTCTATTGCTTCTAAACTCAAACCGCCGCAACCACCAATGTCAAAGAAATTATTCTTCGAGTCCCTCGGGGCGAGAAGTCTCGGGATAAACTCCAGCGAGAAGTTTTCAATGATTGTATTTCTCGGCTGAAATTTATCTCGAGTTTATCGAGAGAGCCTCGAACAATAAAAAGTTTTGTCAAATCCTGAACGGTTACAAATTATTTTATTGACAAAATGACCCCATGGGACTATATTATCCGTAATGAAGAAATTAAAAAGAATTAAGCAAATAGAGAAAACTTACGTTGAAGATCTTCCAATATCAAAAACACTTGAGTCTTCCATAAATGATATTGCCAGATCGCTCTCCAAACAGATAGATAAAGAAATATTCAATAAAAAGCATGTTCGAACTGCCGATATTCTAAAATTAATAGGTGCAGGCGCTTTTATTGCCGCATCACTGGCTATACCTAATTTACCCAGAATATTAAAACCATTTCTTGAAGATGAAAATGAATTTGAAATCTGGAAAAGATTTAATATACCTTATCTTAAAAGAACTTTAAGAAGACTTGAAAAAGAGAAATTAGTGCAGATTAAAGACGCGCAAGATCATCAAGTGGTAGAGATTACACAAAGAGGTAGAAGAAGAATACTAAAATATGCTCTAGATGAAATAACTGTAGAGAAACCAAAATTTTGGGATGGTAAATGGAGATTGGTAAGTTATGATATACCGGCTAAGCAGAGAAATTTACGAAAGATATTCCGAGAATATATCCATGCGTGGGGTTTTTATCCCTTGCATGAAAGCGTATATTTGCATGCCTATCCCTGCGAAAAACAAGTTGAATTTTTGCGAGAATATCTGGGATTAGGGGAATATGTAAGAATTTTTTATGTCATCAAAATTGAAAATGATGCCCTCTTCCGAGATTTCTTTAGTGTTTAGTCTAATATTAATAGCTAATTATATTTTGACAATATAATCCCATGGGACTATATTGCCCAAAATATTAGGTTTCAACTATTGATTTAATATTGATTTAATATTGATTTAATAGAATGAAGAAGAGACTTCTATCACTTTTTGCACTTGAAAGTGCAAAATACAGCAAGAAGGGTATAATAATGAACTACTTTCTTATTTCGTAAATTGATACTGATAGTAGTAGTCCAGGTGCCAGGAGTCTTTCCAATTATTATCTCCCTCCAGGAAATCAATTTTGCTGCAGCCCAAGTTTAGGGCATCCTCCAACACCTGCAGATTTGAAAACACTCCTATCCCTGAATAGCGGGAGATATCCGCACCAGAGTTTAAGGCATAATAAGTCTTGTTATACACCAAACCGAACTCCACCGCTTCTTTCTTTCCGTTGATAACGGTAGTGATGACGCGGGTTTGATAGTTTTTGGCAAATTTCAAAAGATTGCGGTAGACATTTTTTCTTCTGTCATCTTCAAAAGCGGAATATTCATCCGGTTCATCCGGGAATAATTCCCTGAACCGCTTTATACTTAGATTAAACATTTCCTCCACATGCACATTCTCGTTGATTATAATTTGAGGATTAAGGGCAAGAATTCTTTTTCTGTCGCGTCTTAGATTATAACGTTTTTTCTTTTTCAGCTTACTTAGATAATCATCCAGAGTAGAAATGCTGGTGAGATCCAGAAAATATTTCTTCTCTTCTTCCTGTGTGTATCCGGGAAATTCCAATAAGAAGTCATACTCGGATGATGGTTTAATACAAGCCAGTTCCAGATTATCGGGTGCCGCAGTAAGTAGTAAAGGTATCATCTCCACATCTTTTACAAAAAATTTATTATCTTCCGGCCAGCTGCTGCCAAACCAGACATATTTGCTGGCATCACAAATCAGTGGGTCATCTCCGGGCTCCAATTTGTCCGTATTATGCCATAAGGGTAACACTCCCAATATATCTTTATAGGTTCCTTTTTGTTTAAACAAGGTTAAAAAATATGGTTCGAATCGGTAAGCTTCATAGAAAGCATTTCTGGTATTCCAGAGATCAAATACAGAATGGTTAGGGGAAAATTGTTCCCAAATTTCCTGTACTTCGGCAATTCTATAGAAAACCTGCAGTTTAAGTTTTTGGGAAAGTTTTGCATAGCCATTATCACGGAGAAAGTCACTCCACGGTCCACGAGCTAAAAGTTGTACCGGGTAGGAAATGTATGGCGAATTTTTGGGAAGAGAGAATTTAGTAGAAAAATTTTTGGCAGGCATGGTTGTAAATGCAAAATTTAAAATGCAAAATGCAAAATTTATAAGAAGAATTGAAAAAAGTTTTCATTGAGTTAAGAATAAATTAATTACAAAATTTGTCAAGGGGTGAAGTTAAAGTAAATTTTATTCAGATTGTTGTGACAGTCTAAATAAAAATCGTTTTTTTCAAAAAATTTTTCAAAAATAGCAAAAATTATGATTTCCACTTGACAAGAATTGTAAAATGATTTGTTATCAATATATAAAATTTATAATTTAAAATTAAAAATAGAACTTACGCATTTATTCTTCGAGCCTCTCGGCGAGAAGTCTCGAGGTAAACTCCGCGAGAAGTCTTGCGATAGTTCTCTCCGCCAGCTGGCGGATCGAACAATAAAGAAGTGCGTAACTCCTGTTAAAAATTATCTATTATGTCAAATATAATAATTGTAGAAAGTCCAACTAAAGCTAAATAATTAAGTAAATTCTTAGGTAGCGATTACCGAATTGAAGCCACCATGGGTCACATCCGGGATTTGCCGGAGAAAAAATTGGGAATAGAGATAAGAATTAAAAAGGAGAAATATGATTTTATACCGCAGTATCAAATAATTCC
>JACREK010000045.1 GCA_016218275.1 Candidatus Gottesmanbacteria bacterium
AGTGTTCCCTCCCAGGTTTACAACAAATGCATAACCATCCTTCAGATCCTGCCAGGCAATATCTGCGCTTCTGAGAGGATAAGTGGCAAAATCATCAAATGAAATTGGCCAAAATGTATAAGAGAGCTCTATAATTCTTGTCTGAAGTGACGATCCGGCTGTAAAGATAGCATAGGTATAGCTTTTATCAAATTCCGGCGGAAGAATAGGTATATCATCAAGGTCATTTTGAAAATAATTGACTCTGACTGCATTGGCATTTGAAAGACTCGAAGCTTCCTGAAATGATTTACTGTCGTTGTTAAAAATAAGAAGATTAGTACTAATTTTTCCCTTTAAGACAGTTTCATCAAATAAATTATTGAATTGGACGAACTGTTTTACTTCATCAAGAGCTTGGTTCTTGCTGGTTATTTGCCCAATCTGAAATACTTGCGGATTTTTGGTATAGTCGTATTTAAGCTTAAAATTCATATTGGTGATATCGATTTCAAGAGTCCGTAACCTTTCGGAAGGATCTGTGAATCTGTAAATAGTGGATGTAATCAGTTCTGGTTCATCCGTAAACCCGATTTTAACCGCAAATTTTTTGGCACGTTCGGAAGCAAGAAGATTCGGTAATTTTTTAGGCATCATATAAACTCTTGCAGCAGCAGTTGCCTCTGGAGGTTTTCCTTCAACAGTTGCCAGGGTAAATTGCATACCAGATGAAGAAGTGGCAACATGAGAAAATTTAGGACTGGTGAGTTTGTTGAATCTGACATTCGGAGGCGGTACTGGTGTAGGATGGGTGGCCTTCCAATATTGGATACCCAGACCAATAAATATTCGAAGAATAAAATAAGCTATAACTACAACTCCCAACCAGATGAGGAATTTACGCGTAACAATAGATATTTCGGTAAGATTAGACATGCCTTTGGACACTTGATGTCCTAAATTGAGTATATGTTACTTCATGTGTTAGAATCAACTCATGAGAAAAATTCGTTGTCGAGTCGCTCCGTCACCGACAGGTAAACTCCATTTAGGAACAGCACACACTGCTCTTTTCAATTATTTATTTGCCAAACACAATCTGGGAGATTTCATTTTGCGGATTGATGACAGTGACAGAGAAAGATCAAAAAAAGAATTTGAGAAAGATATAATAGATTCACTTATTTGGTTAGGAATTACTTGGGATGAAGGTCCTGATATTGGAGGATTATATAGTCCTTATAGACAGAGCGAGAGAGGATCAATCTATAAAAAATATTTAGATAAATTACTTAAAGAGAAAAAGGCTTATTATTGCTATTGTTCCAAAGAAGAATTGGAGAAAGAAAGACAAGAGCTGGAAGCAAAAAAAATTGCTTCAAAATATAGCGGAAAGTGTAGAAATCGATCTTTTGCTGAAAAAAAGAGGTTTGAAAATGATGGAAGAAAAGGAGCAATTCGTTTGATTAACCCGAATAAAAAAGTAGTATTCACAGATTTGATTAGAGGCGAAATTACCGTTGATACTTCTCTTTTTGGTGATTTTGTCATAGCTAGAAGCGATGGCTCGGCGCTTCTTAATTTTGCCGCAACTGTAGATGATATCGAGATGAAAATTAGCCATGCTATAAGAGGAGAGGATTTTATAAATATGGTTCCTCGACAATTACTTATCTTTGAGGCATTAGAGGTACAACCTCCAGAATTTGCTCATTTATCATTCCTTTATGCTCCTGATAAAACAAAACTTTCCAAAAGGCATGGGGCTACTTCCGTTTCCGAATATAGAGAAATGGGTTATTTGCCCGAAGCGATGATAAATTATTTAGGCATATTAGGTTATTCGATGTCAGATGAGCGGGAATTTTTTAACCTGCAGGATTTGATCAAAGATTTTGATATAAAAAGAGTACAGAAAGGGATGCCAATTTTTAGCGTAGACAAATTAGATTGGTATAACGGAAATTATATCAGGAGGGCTCAAAACTCAAAACTCAAAACTCAAATCTATGAATTTTTGGGTAGGAAATATCCTGAGGATTTGATAGGGAAGACGGTTCCATTAATTCAAGAGCGAATAAAAAAACTGTCTGATTATATGCCGCTCGCTTCTTTTTTCTTTGAGAAACCTGATGAGTATGAAATGGATTTTAAGGATAAAAAAAGTTTACTGGACAAAATGTCTGAAAGATTAGGAAATCTTACAGTTTGGAGTGCAAAGGAGATAGGGAATGAGATGCAAAAATTATGTAATGAGTTAGGACTAAAAACAGGTGAATTTTTTATGATTTTGCGGGTTGCTATAACCGGTAAAAAAATTTCACCACCTCTGAATGAATCGATGGAGATACTGGGAAAAGAGGAAGTGCTTGGACGTCTAAATCAAGTTAAATGAAACAAATATTGATTGCCTCAAGTAATCCGGGGAAAATCAGAGAAATAAAAGAGATTTTGAAGGGTGTTCCTTTTGAGCTGAAGACCATGGATGAGATTGGCTTCAATGAAGAAATTCCGGAAACTGGAGAGACGTTTGAAGAAAATGCAATTATCAAAGCAAAAACTATTGGAGAAAAGACGAAACTTCTGACTCTGGCAGAGGATTCAGGATTGGAAGTGGATGCATTGGAAGGAAGGCCAGGAATATATTCAGCGCGATACGCAAATGGTAGCGATTTAAACCGTATAGATAAATTACTTAAGGAACTTAAAAGAATTCCCAAGGAAAAAAGAACCGCAAGATTTAGAGCAGTAGTGGCTTTATATATTCCCACGTCTGTCATCCCGAACGCTAGTGAGGGATCTCTCGCGGATGCGAGCTCAGATAAACTGAGA
>JACREK010000046.1 GCA_016218275.1 Candidatus Gottesmanbacteria bacterium
TTTGTGGCGCAAGGATTTTCCGGAGATATAAATCATTTAACGACTCTTATTGAGCAAGGGATCAAACACAGAGGATTTTCTCTTGTGAATGTTTTTCAGCCTTGTGTAACTTTCAACCCGGAGTCATCATATGCCTGGTATCGGGAAAGAATTTACAAACTCGGTGATGATTATAATACTGGTGATAAAAAGATCGCACTGGAAAAAGCGATGGAAGTTGAAACAAAGATTCCTGTAGGAGTAATATATAAGGAAGAGAGATTAACCTATACGGAGAGTCTTTTGCAACTTGCGCAAAATTCTCTGGTAGAAGGAAGGCTTGAAATCGATATGGAAAAGTTTATTTCCGAATTTGTATAAACTAAGAATGGGAGTTGACAATTAGCACTCTGTTTGGTAAACTGCTAATCTGCTTATGACTAATTTGGTAACCCAACAACTCGTAAAAACTTTGCCAATTGTACCAATTCGTGATGGAGTAGTCTTTCCGAATACAGAGATGGTACTGACTTTCGGCAGGCCCAAATCGCTTTCGGCAATTGAAGCTTCCAACGCCACCGACAGAATGGTAGTTTTATCGATGCAAAAAACCCCTCATGTTCATGACCCTGCTCCGCAAGATCTGCATAGTATTTGTACACTTTCAAGAATAGAAAGACTTCTCAAGACCGATGGGGAAATCAATGCATTAGTTAAAGGTATCACCAGATGCGAAATTCTTTCATTTGAATCAACAGACCCCTATTTTCTGGCAAAAGTTGTAGAAGTTCCCGATGACATTGTTGAATCTGATGAGATAACTGCCTTGGTGAATCATATTACGGGAGAATTGAAAAAAGCCGTCAATATAGGAAAAAGTGTTGATTTTCTTTCTTTTATGAATATTATGTCAGGGCTCAGTGCTTCCGAATTTTCCAATCATGTGGCGGCAATTTTGGATATAAAGCCAACGGAGAAACAATTGCTTCTGGAAACAAGGAATGTAAAAGACAGATTGGTAAGAATTGCCGAATATTTGACCCATGAAGTGAAAATTTTGGAAATTGAGCGAAAAATTGCCAGTAAAACCCAGGAGAAATTTGACAAAAGCGTAAAGGAAGCAGTGCTTCGTGAAAGATTGAAAACCATAGAAAAAGAGTTGGGAGAAGAAGGAGAAACCAAGGAGATCAAAGAACTATCCGAAAAGATTAAAAAAGCCCTGATGCCTGTTGAAGTTGAAGAAAAAGCCAGAAAAGAGCTCAAGCGGTTAGCACAAATGTCTTCCTACAACCCTGAAGCTTCTTATATCCGTACCTATTTGGATTGGTTGATTGAATTGCCTTGGGCTGTAGAGACTGCCAATAATGTGGATATGGCTGCTGCCAGCAAAATACTCGATGAAGATCACTTTGGTTTGAAGAAAATCAAAGAAAGAATTCTGGAATATTTGGCTGTGATGAGGTTAAAACACAAGCTGTTTGAATCTGAAAGGAAAGAACAATCGGTGGAAGAGGTGGGAAAGAGCGGGAATAATGTGACATCTGATGGTAAAAAAAGAAAGGCTGCCACTCCAACTATTCTTTGTTTTGTCGGCCCCCCGGGTGTAGGTAAAACTTCAATTGGCCGCTCCATTGCCAGATCCTTGGGGAGAAAATTTATGAAGGTATCTCTTGGCGGTATCCGTGATGAAGCAGAAGTCCGCGGCCACAGACGGACTTATGTAGGAGCGATGCCCGGCAGAATCATTCAAGGGATTAAACAAGCAGGCAGTAAAAATCCTGTCTTTATGCTGGATGAAATAGACAAAGTGGGGACTGATTTCAGAGGAGATCCCTCAGCCGCACTTCTTGAAGCTTTGGATCCGGAGCAAAATTATGCTTTTTCTGATCATTATCTTGAAGTACCGTTTGATTTATCTGAAGTAATGTTTATAACTACCTGCAATGTGCTTGATACCATACCACCGGCATTAAAAGACAGACTGGAAATTATCCATTTCCCCGGTTACACAGAAGATGAGAAATTTCATATAGCGCGTGATTTTCTGGTTGATAAACAGTTGGAAGCCCATGGTTTAGAGATGGATAATACGGAAATTACCGATAAAGCGCTTCATGAGGTTATCAGACGCTATACCAGGGAAGCCGGGGTTAGAAATCTTGAGAGAGAGATAGCGACAATTTTTAGAAAAGTTGCCAAAGAGCTGGTTGAGGGAAAAAAGAAAAAACAACTTATCGCAACTGGAACTCTGCATAAATTCCTCGGGCCGCAGAAATTTACCGCTTATCTTGCCGAAAAGAAAGATGAAATCGGTATGTCCACCGGTCTTGCCTGGACTGAAGCCGGAGGAGATATACTTTTCATTGAGGTAGCTTTGATGAAAGGCAAAGGAAGTCTTCTTCTTACCGGGCAACTCGGTGAAGTGATGCAGGAATCCTGTAAAGCGGCTCTGTCTTATGTCAGAGCCAAAGCAAAAGATTTGGGTCTTTCGGAAAAGTTTTACCAAACTCTGGATATCCATGTCCATGTACCGGAAGGTGCAGTTCCCAAAGATGGGCCGTCAGCCGGCATTGCTATCACAACTGCGCTTGTATCTGCGTTGACAAAAGTTGCTATTAAAAAAGACGTAGCCATGACCGGAGAAGTTACTTTGCGCGGACGAGTGCTAGAGATTGGCGGAGTCAAGGAAAAAGTGATTGCGGCTCATCGGGCTGGTATAAAAACTATTATTCTTCCCAAAAACAACAAAAAAGACTTAGAGGATATTCCCAGAACAGTCCTCAATGATTTGAAATTTGTTTTTGTCGATCATATGGATCAGGTACTGAAGGTAGCTTTGCTTAAATCTCTAACTAAAGCGGTTGATGAAATTGTACCCGTTACAATCCCTCGGCCTTTAACCGCCCAACTGCCATCATAAGAAGTCAGACTTCTTCATAATCTTCTCATATAATTGAATACCAAATCAGATATTTGCGCTTCAGTCCTTTTTGTATCTTCTTCATCGGTAATGTCCGTAGAAAAAATTCCAATATAGTATGGATGATTCGGTAAAACGACAATACCTGCGTCGTGAATTTTCCCGATTTCATCACCAGTTTTATGATACACTTTTATCCCTTCGGGAATTCCGGCGGCAATCCGGTCATCAAAATCACTTTTATCCATGAATCCAAACATTTCCAACGTAAGAGGTTTAGTAGTTATCTGCCCCAAATACATTTTTGTCAAAAGCAGACCCATATCTTTGGCTGAGGTTTTATTATCCATTATATTGGTTTGTGTCAGTCCCCAAGAATCAACCAATTGTTGAATTTTATCTATACCTATGGTGACATTTCCAAGCAAATAAGCTGCGGTGTTATCTGATTTTTCCATCATCAGCCGGGCAAGAGTTTTAAGTGAATAGGGCGTTCCCGTAGGATCATAGCGGATGGTGCCAGTACCATAATCCTGTATATCTTCCTGCTGCAGTATAATAATTTTTTCCAGGTCAATTTCTCCTTTTCCCGCCAGAAAGTAGAGTGCCGCCAGTATGGCGATTTTATTGACCGAAGCAGCTGTAATCATCATCTCTTCGTTGACACCGAAGCCCTGTTTTTTGTTGATATCGTAAATATAGACGGAAAAGGTTCCTCCGGTAGTCTTACTGATTTTATCAATTTTCTCCAAAAGTTCTTTTTGAGAGGAAACGTTTGGCTGAAGAGGCAGAAGAGGTGTCTTTTGGGTACTTTGGTTAAAAATAAGATTTTTTATATCTTTTTGTAGATCTTTTTTTTGGGCAAAATAAAGGACTATTGATGTCAAAATCAGAAAAAGCACAACGCCGATAATTATCGGCAGTAAATTTGTTCTACGGGAAGGTTTGCGATGCAAATGAACGGAATAATCTCTCATTTGTATATTTTAGCAGATTTTCTTTTCAATAAACTATTCTTTCCACTCGATTATAAAGAAGATATAATATATAGAACTCACACAATTCCTCCACCCCAGGGGTGGTGTTGCGCCTGCGGCACACCCCTGGGGTGTTCCATTGCCGCGCTGGTTAATTTCGACCACTTTATACCTAAGCATCCCAAGTGACTTAAGCTACTTAGTCTGTTATTCTTCTTTTCCTAGCTTTAATCAGATGGAAGTGATGAATAGATTAGTTTTTATTAGATGTTTCTGATACATCTTTTATATCTGAAAGTTGCTTTGTCTTCCAGTTAAATCTTTTTGGTTTGTTAAACAGATAAAAA
>JACREK010000043.1 GCA_016218275.1 Candidatus Gottesmanbacteria bacterium
TAAAGGATATAAATTATTACCCTCTCCTGTCAGGAGAGGGTTAGGGTGAGGTTCTGTAAATTTTCGTCTTTCCGCTTTCAAAGACAATCTTGCCTAAACTTTCCAACTTTTTCTCATCCAAGTTTTTGTATTTTTCTCTTTCCAAGTTTCCCACAAAAATATATTCTACGTTATATTTTTTTAGAATTTGTTTAGTCATATTTATATCAGGCGATTCATAGATTGCAGTAACCTCCGGAATTCTTCTGCCTGCCTCATCGTAGCTACCACGCCACAACCACTCATGTACCGGCCAGCCGACAATGGTAGGAAGTCCAGTATTGGCTGAGACTCTGGCGTAATCAGTATACGAGTCACCTTGAGCTTCTACTACTGTCGGTTGATTATTTACATTTTTTCGAAGCCATAAAATTCCCTGATAATCGTTGGGGTAGGTTGTGGCAAGCCAGTTGAGTCCGTCAAGACCCCGATAAACACGCAGACTTCCATAGTAAGAATTTATGGCGTAATATGGATAGATACCAACCAAGAGGAATAAAATCCCAAATCCTAATTTCCAAACTCTAAAAGACCTCACTCTAACCCTCTCCTTTAAGGAGAGGGAATTGGGTGAGGTGTGGTGAGAGAGATTAGCAATTCTAAAAACCACGAAACTACTCACAAGTCCAAGCATCATAAAAGCCTGGTAGCCCAGTTTAAACATGGTATTGGCGCGGTAGTGGGCAGGATAGATATCTTTGACATAGAAAAATTCGGGAAAGATTAAGAGTAAAGTTGAAATAAGTATCATTAGTAAAACGAAGATATCAACCGGATTCAAATTTCCAAATCCCAATTTCCAAACACCAAGAAGATTTTTTATTTTATTCTTCGAACGAAGTGAGAAGTTCTCGCTTTCGCTCGAACGATAATTTTGATGAATTTTATTGCCGGTAAACTTATTGAGAATTTGGGGAATAATTACAAAGAGTAAATACCCAATCACATTGTAGTAAAAGAATCCCCAGAGAAACAGAAGTTGCCACCAGTCCGACTTCTGGCATTTTCCTGCTTCAAAAAGAAAAGGACCGATTTTTTTACCCAGCAAAAATGATGGGGCGCAAAGGACTCCTATACCGGAGACAAAAGGCTTGAAATTGAGCGAGAAGGGGAGATTGGCAACAAGAAAGAAAAAGAAGAGGAATAAAGAAGCGGAAAATGTTTTATAAAGAGCAGATAGGGTCAGACCTTTAGCGCCTTTAAGGTCTGACCCTGAGTTTTTCATGAAATTGATATAGAGAAAAACCAAACCTGCCAGGATCATATAAATAAGACCATCCCAGGCGTTGGTCATATACATTACACCAAGCAGAAGACCAAGAAGAATTATATGAGTAAGCGGAATAGAAGTATGATCCTCAAATTCGGAAAGAATAGACCTCACCCCCACCCTCTCCTGAAAGGTGTGGGGATTTGCTTTATTTTCCTCTCCTTTTAGGAGAGGATTAAGGTGAGGTTGATTTGTTAGTAAAGTAAGTAACAGTGCAAGAGTCAGCATTACCATTGGAATATCGGAAACATGTCCATGGAGGTCTGCAACCACAAAAGAATAGATGGGAAATTCATGGATAGTGAAGGGGATAAAGCGGGTAGCATTGGGATACCAGTAACGTTCCGGATAGAAGCCCAACTCCAATTGCCAAGGGGGAAGCGGATTTTCCAGCGGATAATTTGAAGTGAAAGTATAGATAGTATGGAGATTGCCTCCAAGTGTAACTATAAAGGCAGTCAGAAGACCAACGATTACAATTTTTGTCATCCCGACCAAGTCCGAAGGACGAGTGGAGGGATCTCTCAACTCATTTGAGTCAGAGTCTCGCATTCGCGAGAGATTCCTCGACGGAGCCTGCACTGAGCCTGTCGAATGTGCTCGGAATGACAAGAATAAATAATAAAGATTCATCCCGATTGAGAAAGACAAAGTAAAAGTAAAAGCAAAAAGGGTAGCCATCATCAGGTTATAAGTTACGCTGGAGTCGATGCCGGAAAGTTTTGTCAAAAAAGCGGTAATATAGTGGCCGTAGTAATAGTAATTGATGTAGTGTCCGTTGGCAAAATCTGCCGATTTGGTTAGCCACATATCAAGAGGCGGGAAAAAGTTTGAGCGCAAGATTGAATTGACAAAGCCAAAATCCATAAATTTTTCTAAGCCCCGGATGGATGGTTCATTTGCCCGTACATATGACCAGAAGAAAAGTGCCACAAAGAACAGGCATTCTTCAAAAATGATTAGTGGAAGCGGTAATTTTGTAAGGAGATTTTTTGCGCTGATTTTTTTAAAAAACCAAAGATTTGCTAGTAATGCGCCAAGAAGAATGATAATGATGACAGATTTTTCAAATGGTGCAATTTTTAGACTTCCAGCAATCCACATAAGATAGGAGGAGAGGAGGATTCCTATAACTTTTGTGAAAATATATCCGCGATCTGCAAATTTGTGAAAAAGAGCAAAAGTAACGGGCAAAAAGATGCTGCCGATGATAAAAATGGTTAACCACCAGAGAATTACGGATAAAGAATCAGACATAAGATTAAGTGTTTAGGCGCTAACCAACTAAGCGCTAATAAGAAGTATTATAAGTATTTTTCAATTTAAAAAGAAGAGTGTATAATCTCACCATGAGTAAGAAGGTATTAAAAGTCGGCTTGGATTTTGACGGAGTGGTAGCTTATAACCCTTTCCGCATAGTGAGAGCTCCAATAACATTTTTGAAGCGAAATATTTTAGGAATAAGAAAACTGCAATTCTGGTA
>JACREK010000047.1 GCA_016218275.1 Candidatus Gottesmanbacteria bacterium
ACAAGAATTATAGAGCTCTCTTATACATTTTGGCCAATTTCATTTGATGATTTTGCCACTTATCCTCTCAGAAGCGCAGATATTGCCTGGCAGGATCTGAAGGATGGTTATGCATTTGTTGTAAACCTGGGAGGGAACACTGCCAAGAATATAGTTATCCGAAAAATCTACCTTGCTTATTATGATAGTGAAGAACAGCAACGGTACTTGCAGCCTATCTTTGTTTTTGAAGGAGACAATGATTTCGTAGCATACCTGCCGGCTATTGCCCAAGAATGGCTGGAGTGAAACCTGACGGGGTAATTTCTCTTATATTTTTCCAAACAAAATTACCAAATACCCAATCTATAAGTTTAGTGGTATCTCCAAAGCGGTCTTGGCTTTTCAGTACAACAAAAAGAACGCTTCTTCCGTTTTTCTTAACTTCAGAAACTAAAATTTCACCTGCACTGTCAGTAAAACCAGTCTTTACTCCAGCCACTCCGGCTACTTTTCCCAAAAGTTCATTCACATTCGTGAGGGGATGGAAACGGGTAAAATTTATATCCGATACAGTGATGCTTTTGATGGAGATGATTTTGGCGAACACTTTATCGGTAATTGCGGCTTTGGCAAGCCTTGCCAAGTCAACCGGAGTTGTGTAATTATCTTTATCATCAAATCCAACCGGATTTGTAAAATGGGTATTGGACAGATTGAGGAAAGAGGTTTTTTTATTCATCATTGCGATAAACTTTTCTACCCCGCCGGGATAATTTTCCGCCAGAGTGTAAGCTGCGTCATTGGCGCTGTGCACTAGCGTCCCGTACAAAAGAGACTCAACTGTAATCTGTTCATTGGGCACCAAACCCATTGTTCTGCCGTTGTTTGTTACAGTTTTTACTGTCAATACATCATCTAGCTGATAATAATCAAGCGCTACCAACGCTGTAGCAATTTTCGTTGTAGATGCAGGTAAGAATTTCGTATTTGAGTTCTTTTCATAAAGGATGACGCTTGATGGAATATCAACTATATATATCCCTTCTGCAGAGACATCTGGAGGATTTGATCCCTGACGCTGCGGATAAAAAGGCGGTTCCGGCAGTTTAATTGATTCTCCGAAAGATATCCCGTTTGTTTTCTCAATAGTGCGGAAGTATAAATTGGGAGCAGGAATAAGCAATAGTAGTAGAGTAAATAGGGCAATATAAAAAATGCGCCAAATATTTTTTTTAAGTTTTTGTTGGGGATTATTCTTTTTCATTTGCGAAGAATAAGTCCTAATTCTTTCAATTGATCCTCAGTAATCTCACTTGGAGCATCCATCACCGATGTCTGACCGGATGAAGAAGTAGGAAAAGCCATCGCTTCCCTCACGCTTGGTTCGGAAAGTACTGCCATTAAGAATCTATCGATACCCGGTGCGATTCCGCCGTGTGGCGGAACACCATAAGTGAAGGCAGTAAGCATATGCTCAAACTGTTTCTTCTGCTCTTTAGTAAATCCTATCAAATCAAAAACTTTTTCCTGAATCTCCGGTCGGTGGATACGGATACTTCCGCCTCCTACTTCATATCCGTTAAGTACCAAATCATGCTGTAAACCGCGGACTTTCAAAGGATCTGCGTCTAAAAACCTTATGTCATCCGGATGAGGTGCCGTAAACATATGATGAGAAGGGGCGAATTTGGCACTTCCAGCTCCATAGAAAAAATCATCTTTTGACTGCTCTTTAAACAGAGGAAAATCTATTGTCCAGGAGAACGCCAATTCATCGGGATTATTTTTATTAACTCTAAGATCTGGTTTATCGGAACCATATTTTTCTAAAGCCTCTTTATGGGAAATTCTTGGCCAAGGAGATTGTAAAATTTGCTTATCGGGAAAAATAGCAGTTACTATCTGGGTAAACAACTCCTCAGTCAATTGCAAAATATCTTCCTGTTCTACAAAAGACATCTCCAAATCAAGTTGAGTAAACTCTCCATAAGCTCTGTCTTTTCTAGGGTCTTCATCGCGGAAACAGCGGACTATCTGAAAATATCTTTCCAGTCCCGCTACCATCAGAAGTTGTTTATACTGCTGTGGTGACTGAGGCAGGGCATAAAATTTGCCCTTCTGCAATCTTGAAGGAACTACAAAGTCTCTGGCTCCTTCAGGAGTAGTTTTGGTAAGCATCGGTGTTTCTACTTCCACAAAATCACGCTTTGTCAAAAAATTCCTGATAAATGTAGTCACTTGGGAACGGATTTTAAGATTTTTTGTCATGCGGGGACGGCGAATATCAATGTATCGATACTTCATCCGGATTTCTTCGTTTATGTCATATCCATCCGTATCTATCGGAAATGGTAATTCGGCTGCTTTAGATATAATTTTCAGATTCTTTATCTCCAATTCAACTGTTCCGGTATTTAATTTCGGATTTATCATCTTTTCCGGACGTTTTTTAACTATCCCAGTAATTTTCACCACGTCCTCACTGCCTACCTTGATCTTTCCGGATGTATCTACAGTCTGGACAATACCGCTTCTGTCACGAAGATCAATAAAAGCAATTTTGCCGTGTTTTCGAACAGTTGCCACCCAACCGTAAAGAGCCACTTCCTGACCAATTTTATCGATTGTTTCTAAAGCAAGAGTACGTGTCATAATAAATTCCAAATTCAAAGCACCAAATCCCAAATAATATCAAAATTCAAATTTTCAAAATTCTAAACGTTTTAAATTTTGGATTTTGGTCATTTGGATTTATTTGGAACTTAGGATTTTGGATTTTGGATTTTATATTTTATTGTATTTCTTTATCGCCAACCCCAAAAGTTCCATTGCTCTCTCTAGTTTTTTCTCCTCCAAAACGTAAGCTATTCTTATCTCATTTTTACCCAAACCTTTGGTGGCATAAAATCCTGTAGCCGGTGCTACCATCACCGTCTCTTTTTTATCAGAAAAGGAAGTCAAAAGAAAGGCAGCAAACTTATCACTGTCATCAATTGGCAGTTTGGGTATGATATAGAATGCTCCTTCCGGTTTCACAGCTGTCACACCGGGAATTTTTTTAAGTTCCCGCACAACCGTATCTCTTCGACTCTGGTATGTCTTTTTTAGTTTTTCCAGATAGGCTTTATGATTTTCCAACATTGGTACCAGTGCCAACTGTTCAACGGTAGCAACAGACAGTCGACTTTGGGCAAAACGGAGCGCCACCTGCATTACCTCTTTATTCTTACTGGCGACACAGCCTACTCTTGCTCCGCAGGAATTGAATCTTTTGGAAACACTGTCTGTAATAATGAGCTGAGGGTGTAATTTCTTAAATGAACTAAACGGTAATACTTTTTTACCGTCAAAGACTATCTCCTGATAAGTCTCATCGGAGATGATAAATAAATTATGTTTTAAAGCAATATCAGCTAACATTTTCACCTCATCTGCCGTATACATAGTACCGGTAGGATTATTCGGATTGCAAGCCACAATCCCACGGGTTTTACCCGTTATTGCCTTTTCTATGACTTCTCTTTTTGGCAGATGGAAACCGTCTTTAACGTAAGTTCTGACGGGCTTAAGTTTTATATTTCCCATCGCAGCAATAATGGCATAACTGGTATAGAAGGGTTCAAAAACTATTAGCTCGTCCTGTGGGTCGGCAATTGCAAAAAAAGCAAAAATCAATCCTTCGGAACCACCGCTGGTCACAATTATGTCATTTAGATCAAAATTGCACCCCTTATCCCGGTAGAATTTCTGCCAACCTTTAATTGCCGAAAACATCCCACTTGATGGAGCATATTCAAGCGTAGGTTCTTTAAATTCTTTAATACTCCGAAGTATTGGCTCGGGTGTAGGTAAATCGGGATTCCCAATATTTACATGATAAACTTTGATACCCCTTTTCTTAGCATCATCTGCCAATGGCACCAATTTTCTTATGGCAGAAGCAGGTGTATTTGCTGCTCTTTGGGAAATAGAAATCTTTTTCATATAACTACTGTCATTGCGAGGAGTGATCCCTCACTGTCATTGCGAGCGGAGCGAAGCAATCTCTAATGACAGTTCGGGACAAGCTCCGCAATCTTTATTAATAGAGATCGCCACGTCCCGAAGTGACGTCGGGACTCGCGATGACAAAAATCTTCTTATCCCAAACTTTTCCTTAATACCCCTGTGTAAGTTATCAGCTGGGAAATATCCTTATTATTTTTTAACCTTTCGTAAACTTTTTGAGTTAATTTATAATGCTCCAGGTGATTATCGTCTTTTGGTCCAAGAGTAAAACCTAACTCTTTTTCAATACTTTTAATATCCTCCATTATGTCATACCAGAAGCTTTTGTGTTTTGCAAGTTGCATTAAGTTTTCTCGGTTAAAAAAATTCCCGGCAAAGACAATATCCTCCTTCAGATGAAGATATGAAGCAGCAAGATGTGATCCAAACCCCAGCTTTTTTGCCGCTTTGATGCCTCTGCCTGTACCGATAAGTTCAGGAGGAATTCCCAAAGAATATAATGAGGCACAAAAAGGAATTGCTCTGGGCAAACTGACATGACCGACACCTCTTGAGTAACCAAACAGTCCAATGTGGAGCATCCTTTCCCGACGCTTTGCCACTTGGCGGCTGATGGCATTTATCAGTGGAGCCAATTTCTCAACGGATTTTTGATATGGTTTTTCAAATAAAGGAATCGTCTGATGTAAAGTATTCACTTCAATCTGGCTAAATATTTTGGCTTTTTTCTTTGGTAATTCCTCTTTTAATCGACGTAGTACGGACTTTACCAATTTTAAGGGATAATCATAACGAAAAGCGCTCTGTATAGTCAGAGTTTTTACACCGGCATATTCAGCAAGTGCATTCTCAATATTATCTGGCCGTAAACTTCCTCTAAACGGCAAAGATCCTGTACCTAACATCGGATATAACTTTACATTGGTTCTGTCTTCAAGTTCTCTATATGACGACAAAGCAATTTTTAAAGCAATCACTGTAGGAACCAGACCTGAATTGAGCGCCGGATCACTTCTTGCGCAATACGGACGGAGATAGGCAGGTTTAAAACCAAATGTTTTTTTATGAAGGGTAATATACTTTTCCAGAATTTTTGCCGAACCGGCAATTTTACCGACCTGTTCAAATAAAGGTATTATTTCCAAATGCTGAATAGAATCTTTCATTTTAAGCAGCTTATGTTCTACTCTTACCAGATCCCGAAAGGCTTCCTGGATTTCGATAATTTCTTCAGCAGTTTCAGTGAGGGGTAAAATTGTCTCAAAAATCGGAGGATTGTCAAAATTTAAGCTTTGTGCAAGTTGACTGCTGGTAACAATCACCATGAAAGCGCGAGCCAATCTGAACTGTTTTTCTACACGCGGGTTGGGAATGCGGAAAGTTAAGAAATTTTCTTTTCCTAGTGGATGTTTTTTAAAGTAATGGAAATATTTATGCAGGAATTTATCCACCACTGCTTCATCAACAAATTTTCCTTCCCAATCCCAGTTATATTCATCTATCCCTAAATCGGAAAAACAAAGGTAACATTCCTTGATTTCTGCAGTGGTTGAGATGAATGCGCGGGAATTCCAGTAAGGTTTTCCGGCATTATCCGGATGCTGAGTAGCCATACAAGCTGAAATTTTTCTCATTGCTGGGGGAATTTAACATCTTTAAGTTTCAATTGCAAGCATAAATTGCCGTTCCAACGATTTTCATCTATTGAATATGCTATATCAATCAATTGATGCGGAACAATTTTCCTGAATATATCTCCCATGGAAAATCCTATTGCTTCGAATATGTAAGAACTGTCTCTGCATTGCACTTTCATTTTTAAGTGCTGGCGGTCTCTTCCTACCAATGAAGCTCCGATTACTTCTGCATTATAGGAGGCAAAAGTAGGTTCCGGATTGCCTACTCCAAATGGAGCAAATTGTTGTAATTTGTTATAAAAATCCGTTGTGACATTTTTAAGATTTAATATCATATCGACTTTTATTGATCTTGTCAGTTTCTCTTTATCCAATTCACGACCTGCAATCTTTTGTAATTTGCTTTTCAACAGGGTCAAATTTTTTGTCGCTACCGTAAAACCGGCTGCCATCGGGTGTCCTCCTACATCCTCCAATAGTTCCGACGCTTTATGAAGTGTTTCTACAATATTAAATCCATTTACCGACCTTGCCGAAGCTTTGGAGAAAATTTCGCCTTGAGATACAACTATTGCCGGCCGATAAAATTCCTCTACCAATTTTCCGGCAACCAACCCTATGATGCCTTCCTTAAATTCTTTGCGGCTGATAAAAAGCAATTTCGTCAACTGTTCATGACGCACCATTTCTATCGCCTGAATGGTCGCTGTTTCTGTCAAAACCTGCCTTTCCCTATTGGTAGAACTCAATTGTTTTGCCAAAGCGGAGGCACGCTCTTTGTCTCTTGTACAAAGAAGTCGCAGGGCGTCAATCGCATGCATCAACCTGCCCATGCTATTTATACGCGGAGCTAAGATATGGCCTACTTCATAAACGCCTAAATCACCCTTTTTTAACCCTGCCTCTTTTATCAAAGCAGTGAAACCGACTCTTTCAGTTTTATTTAACTGTTCCAATCCGAATTTTACGATCGCACGATTTGCGAAGGTTAGAGGAACAAGATCAGCAATCGTTGCTAAAGCTGCTAAATCTAAATTGGTGGAAAGTAAGTATTCAGTCTTTTGCAGTAAAGCCTTAAAACCACCTCGGGGGTGGCCGAAGGACTCCCCCGAGGTGAAGGAAACAGAATAACTTTTGCCTTTTAATTTAGAGATTAGATAATTACAAAAAAACCAAGCTATTCCTCCCGCGGCTAATTCTGTAGTATGAATAATAGCTTTCGCCTTTGGAAGCTTAGCAGGTTTTAAATGATGATCCAAAATGATTGTATCAATTCCAAGACTATCGGCATACTTCACTTTTTCGACGGCGGAAATACCATGATCAACGGTAATAATCAATTTAGCATTGTACACACCTTTGATAAAATCTATCCCTTTTTTGGATAAACCATATCCTTCATCCACTCTATGAGGCACATAAGGCATAATCTTTGCCCCTATTCCATATAGGCTCTCCCAAACAATTGCGCCGGAGCATACTCCATCTGCGTCATAGTCTGTATACACAACCATTGATTCTTTGCTGTCAATTGCTTTTTTGATTCTTGCAACTGCCTTATCTAACTCTTTTCTTTCTAATCCGACGCTTTCGATAGTCAGATCATCAAGTGATGGATGTAAAAATTTATCTATTTCCTTTTTCCCTTTTATTCCTCTATTTTCAAGTAAAATTTTTATAATCTCATCAACTTTGAACTTGCCCAGAGGGCGCCCACTTTGAACTTTGAACTTATCATTAAGTATCACCCACTTCTTCATATATGCTCCATAGGATATAATATCTATGATGAAATTTCACTTACCAAAAGAGGCTGAAGAAATTCTTGCCATTCTTAAAAAAGCTCATTTTCAAGCTTATATAGTAGGTGGTTGCGTAAGAGATTTGCTTCTGGGAAGAGAAACCAACGATTGGGACTTCACTACAGACGCTACGCCGGAACAAATCATAAAACTTTTTCCTGATAGCTTTTACGATAATAAGTTTGGTACGGTTGGGGTTCCAATAAAACAATTATCCTCTGTCATTTATGAAATCACTACATTTCGAAGTGAGTTTGGTTACACAGACCATCGCCATCCCGATAAAATCATCTGGGGTAAAACTCTTGAAGAAGATCTGCAGAGGCGTGATTTTACCATAAATGCACTTGCATACGATGGTAAAACACTTACTGATTTATACGAAGGTCAACAGGATCTAAAAAATCAAATTATCCGAGCTGTTGGAGAGGCGGATACAAGATTTAAAGAAGATGCCCTGCGCATGATGCGGGCGGTAAGAATTGCTACTGAACTGCAGTTTATTATTGAAGAAAAGACTTTTTCTGCAATTAGGAATAACAATAACTTACTGACAAAAATATCAAATGAAAGAATAAGAGACGAACTTATAAAAATACTTGCTTCACCATTTCCTGCGGACGGAATAAAGCTTCTAAGAAACGGTACACTTCTTTCTGTTATTTTGCCTGAGCTGGAAAAATGCTTCGGGGTAGAACAGAGAAGCCCCAAACGCCATCATATGCATGACGTGGGAACGCATCTTCTAAAATCATTGGAACTTTGTCCGTCTAAAGATCCGATAGTAAGACTAGCTACTCTTCTTCATGATATTGGTAAACCGATTACCGTAAACACAACTGCTGATGGGATAATTACTTTTTATAATCATGAAATTATTAGTGCATCAATTGTCAGGAATATTGCCGAACGACTCCATTTTTCCAAAAAAGACAGAGATAAACTTATCAAACTTGTTCGCTTTCATCAATTTACCGTTGACGAAAAACAAACCGATTCGGCTCTTCGCAGGTTTATAAGGAATGTAGGTACAGAAAATTTGCAAGACATGTTGGATCTAAGAGTTGGCGACAGACTCGGTGGAGGCGCCCGCGAAACTTCCTGGAGGCTTGAGCTTTTCAAAAAAAGGCTTGAAGAAGTCCAAAAACAACCGTTTACTGTTTCTGATCTGAAGGTAGACGGCCACGATGTGATGAAAATCTACAACATTGGACCAGGTCCTCTAATCGGAGCAATTCTAGACATGCTTTTTAATGACGTAGTTGAGGGAAAACTGAAAAATGAGAGAGAAATTCTTCTGAAACGCATCAAAGACCTAAAAAAAGAAAGCAAAGTCAATTAAGTACCTAAATAATGAAATAAATTTTCCCATTTCCCCCATTCCTCCTAAACCTACCAAACTCATGCTATAGCAAGAAAGTGTTCAATCTATTATACGAGAGAAAAATACTCTTTTATCTCCTGATCATCCTCAAGTTTTTCTACCAAAAGATATTTCACTGTAGAAGGAATACCATATAGCTCACGCAAGAATTCAACTTCATTAAAACATGGATATGGAGAAACAAAGACACTATCTTGTAAAAGGTACAAGCTCAGCTGACGCAACCTCATACGGAAGATTTCCCTAGCTTTCTTATATTTTTCTGGTATATCAAATATGACTACTCGCCATTTCTTATCCCAATTCTTTTGCTTTTTAAGCTGCATCGTCTCCAACTGATAAGTTAATGCCCGTACCATACCTTGCCTTGTTATTGTGACGGTAATAGTGTTATCAGGATTCTCTTTGATAGTTACAAACCTCTGTCTTTTGAGTCGCATAATAATCTTCCTTGTTTTCCATCTATCATATGAATTTTCACCCAACACCAATGAGCCAATTGCCGGTGCAGCTCCGGGAAACGCAAATATCACCCCGATTGCTCCAACAGCTACAAGCACATGTAATATTTCTTTTACGGGAGGAAATGAATGTTTCTTTGAATGTAAAATCGGTTGTTGAAATAGTTTACTAGCTTTCTCCCAATCTATATGAGCATATGGATTCAAATTCCTTCTTATCTTCTTCTTAATTGTTTTCTTTCTAATCTTACTCTTTTTCATATAAAACCAAAAATAATGATTTGAATATCTGTATCTAACATAATTCAAAAACCTACCAAAGTCAAGCTATAGCTGAAGTTTGGTAGGTTTGTAAATAATCTATATTTTAATTTAATTTAATAATGTAATACTGATGAGAAGAATCCTGAAAAAGTAAATCAGTTGAGGGAAGAGTCAATTGCAAAGAGTGGTTAATCCAGTTTTATTTTTTCCTTCCCCCACTCCTCCCAGACAACAAGAAGCGGGGCGGCGTTAAAGATGGAGGAATAGGTACCGGATGTAATACCGATAAGAAGAGCTACCACAAACCAACGGATGGATTCACCTCCGAAAAGAAGAAGAGCAAAAAGAGTAAAAATAACCGTCAGTGAGGTAGAAAGAGATCGGGCAAGTGTCTGTATTATGGATTCATTGACTACCTGAGTAAAAGATAGATCAGGCATTTTCTTAAGATTCTCACGGATTCTGTCAAAAACAACAATTGTATCATGAACGGAAAAACCCATAATGGTTAGAAGTGCGGTAATAAAAAGACTATCAACTTCAACTTTAAAGAAATGCCCGAAAATTGAAAAAAGTCCTACGATAACTAATACATCATGAATCAGAGCTACTACCGCACAAATACCAAATTTTATTGATGAATAAGGTTTGGGAATTTTTCTGAATGCCAGAGTGATATATGTTATGATTGCAAGAGACGCAAGCACTACGGACTTAAAGGCATTTTCTTCCGTTTCCTTTCCAATGGTAGGACCAACTGTTTCAAAACGAAGCTCTCTTACTTCTCCAAATTGTTTTTTAAATTCCTCCTGTAATTTCTGGTTTTGATCCTTCTCAAATGATTTAAACCGGAGAAGAAAAGTGTCCTCGCCTGATTTTTGGATTGAGCTAATTTCAATCTTTTCCAATTCAACTATTTTTTTAATTTCTTCACTAGAACTCGCCCCGAGGGCACCCGCTTTGAACTTTGAACTTTGAACTTCTACTAACGTTCCTCCGGTAAAATCTATTGAGGGTTTGATACCCCACAGTATCAACGAAAACAACCCAGGAATGATGATTAATCCTGAAAATAGAAAATAAAACCATTTTTTACCGATAATATCAAACATAATTTTTATAGATAGACCTCACCCATCCCCTCTCCTGACAGGAGAGGGTTAGAGTGAGGTTAATTTCTATAAATCAACCTCAAAAACGTCCTCGTCACAGTGATAGCGCTAAATAGCGATACAACTATTCCAATTGCCAAAGTTATAGCAAAACCACGGATCATTCCCGTACCAAACCAATACAATATTCCGCATGTGATAAGAGAAGAGATATTTGAATCCCGGATAGACGGAAAAGCTCTGTCAAAACCTAGACTAATTGCTGTCATACGGTCTTTACCCCATCTGATTTCTTCTTTCATTCTTTCAAAGATTAATATATTGGCATCAACCGCCATGCCAATTGAGAGAATAAAACCGGCAATCCCTGCCAAAGTTAAAGTTACGGGAATAAGTTTAAACAGGGCAAAAACAACTAGAGTATAGATAAGAAGTGCAATATCAGCCAAAATTCCTAAGAACCCATAATTTACAATCATAAATGCTGCAACAATAGCCAAACCTATGGTTCCGGCAAGAATACTTTTGTGGATAGACTCAAATCCCAGCGTTGCTCCAATATCTCTCTGTTCAGCTACTTTCAGAGGTACGGGTAATGCTCCTGCATTTAAAGATATCGAAAGTCTTTTTGCTTCTGAAACTGTAAAAGTGCCCTGTATGACGGCTTTCCCAGAAAGTATAGGTTCATTCACCCGGGGAGCCGAAATCAGCTGGTTATCCAAAAAAATTGCCACAGTTTTCTCTACATTTCGTGTAGTAATATCGGAAAATTTTTTTGCTCCTTCATCGTCAAATTCCAAAGAAACTTCCGGTTTCCCTGTATTGGGATTAAAGACTACTTCGGAGCGCTTAAGATTTTTCCCTGTCAAACCGGTTGGTTTGTTCCACATTTCAGTCAAAGATGAAGGGGTTGCCTCCTTTCCCGAAGGAGTTTGCCCTGAGGAGCGAAGCGACGAAGGGGTCCCTTCTTCAAAAAAAGAAAGTTGAGCGGTTCTGCCTATCAAATCAATTGCGCTGCTTGTATCAGATATACCGGGTATTTCCACTATCAACCGGTATGACTGTCCCACTTTTGCCTGTTGAACTATCGGTTCCGTAAGTCCGTATAGATTTACCCTTCGCTCGACTACATTTTTGGCGGAATCAAATGCTTTATCACGATCAGAAGGAGCTATACCACCCATATCCGCTTCAAGCACCAAATGCGTCCCACCGGAAAGATCCAGACCGAAGCGGCTGGAAAAATCTTTCCGAAGACTAATCGGTCCCAAAGACAAATTCAGATTCGGGCCGCTGATAGTTCTGTCAATTTTCCAAGGACCTATGTTCAAATTTAATCTATAATTTCGCGGCAAATCAATGATAATTGCCAAAACGGTTACAATCAGTATTGTCCACTGTAATATTCTGATATTTTTCATGTAGATTTTGCTTTTTTCTTCTGGATTTCTGACTGACTTGAAGGAAGATGCAACTGGATTGCACCTGAGAAATGCAAATTTACTGTCCCTTTTTCCTTATTCGTCGCCACTTTCACCTTATCACCGGGTTTTATCCCTAATGCATGTATAAACTCTGCCGGTACAATTACAGCCAGACTTGATTTTCCGCTTCTTATCACCCTGTGTATCATATCAATTCACCAGCTCCTCTTCGTCTCCTATTAACATTATGCGTGAACCTCTTAATATATCCAAAACGAAGGGATCGCGTCTCTTTTTCCGGAAATCAAATTCTTCCTCGCTCATTACGGTATAATTGATTTCCTTTTCGCGTTTGACCTCTTCTTGTCTTACAAGCTGGCTTAGTTCCGGCAAAACTACTTTTCCAATTACCAAAAGATCCACATTATTTGTTTCTCGGGAAAGTCCTCTTGCATATTTTCCTGAAATCATCGCGAATTTTATTTTTCCCAACTTTACCTTGTTTTTGAGTATATCTCCCCCCAGGCCGGATGTTTTAAATACCAGATCTAATATATCGTAATAAAGGGGATAATCACGGCGAAGATTATAAAACAGTCTATTTGCCCGTCTTTCTTTTGAAAAAAGTCCTGCTTTATCCAGGTGAAGAAGTTCCCGCCTGACGGCATTTATTTCCTCGTCAGTCCGTCTGACAATTTCCCTGACATGAAATATTTTCCCGGGATTTAAGAAAAACAACTGCAATATTTTCACCCGGACCCTGGAGATGATAAGATCTGCTAGCATAAGTTCTTCTCCTTTCTTAATAATTGATCCGGGCAGGTTAATACGTAATTTGCTTCTCGCTTGGTAATAATTCTATCCAAATCATTCCTCTATTAAACTCTATCTCCCTCCCGGTTGGGTCATAAAACTTAGTTCTCCCTACCCTTGTCTTTTTTGCCCAAGTACCATTTATCACTTTACCGTCTTTAAAAATCAATGCTTTACCCATCCCAATAGTGGTATACAGGAAATGACCAGTATCATCTACGGGGCCCATAAGTTTTGTCAGTTGTACGACAACATTTTTTACGCTTAACTGTTCTTTTGTTTCCAGATCAAGGTGCGGTACCCCGCCATTGAGTCTTTTATAACTATTTGTTGTTTTGTCATATTCCCATGCAACATCATATTTCTCATATCCTTGGGAAAAAACCAGTTTTATATTTGATACTGTCCCCCGATCATTTTCTTTTGCTTCGTTACCAAATGTCCATTCTTCAAAATTTTTATTCCAGGGAACACCTCTATTGTCAACATTGGTCCATCCTCTTTTCTCTCCGATTTTATACAGATTATCAGAAAAACAAACCATCGTATGTTCTGTGGCAACTGGATGATCTAGCCTGTCGGGATTGCGATAACAATCAGGATATCCTATGCCAAACTGGTCCATGTCTTTTATTCCATAGGCGTCAATCTGTCCCAAAGCATCTGCTCGAGGATCTGTCACGTCAGCATTTACACCAATTCTGTTTGCTCCGCCTACATGCGTATATAAAGCATCATATTCAGATACCCAATCTACAAAATAAGTCCTGGCGCTTCGAACAGGAGCAAGCGTTATATTTTCCATGGGAGTATTACAGTAGAAGACTCCCATAAGTCTGGTTATCCACCCTTCAGCAAGAGCTTCATAAATAATATCAGCTCGAGATAGTCCTGACTGAGGCCGGGCTTCCTCGCTGTTTTCTATCATCACGGCCAAGGGACGTCTTTTTTCCCAAATATCTTTCTCCTGTTTGGTATACATTTGTCCATTTAAAGGACATACCTGATCCCGTGGAATTGAAGGATCTACTTTGTATTTGGGTTTATCTTTTGGAGAAATTTTTGCCACAGGTGAAGTAAACAGCTGCGTATTTCCTCTTGAGGATATAAACCCAAAAGCAGCATACGAGATACCGGTTGTCAGTAAATAGAGTCCGAGTCCTGCCAATATATAGATATATTTTTGTTTCATAATCCTCATCCTACATTACTTAGGACTTCTGGTCAATCCATTTTAGCTGCCTAATGCAATTGCCTTTTTTTCTTCTTCCGATAATTGATGGTCGATGCCCTTACCCTGTTTTACTTTTTTAGCGTACCATCGGGTAATCCCTCTGTTATGTAATGACGTTAAAACTACACCCGTATTTTCACTGTCAAGTATCGCCAAAACAAAACTCTGATCTCCGCCTGTATCTTTAAATGGATTAAATCTCAATAAACCTACCTTTTGGATGTGGACAACATTTTCCAACTTCAACTTCGATAACTCATCTTTCAGATCATCTATATGTTTCTTGTTATCACCAAGTTTTATCAAAATCTTATCTAAAACTTCCGTCAGCGACTCTTTATCGGTGTACTGGATTAATTTATTATAATGTGCAACAGTCTTATAAAGGTAATAACTAACTACCGCAAGCCAAACTATAATGGCAAAGATAAATATATAAATATTCTGATCAATCACATCAGTAAATATTGCCTTCCCATGTACAATCCAAATGAGTACATGAAGTATTCAAGATTGTACTCACTTTACATGTAAGTGTCAATATGATAATGTACCTTTGTTATGCCGAAAAAGACAAAGAAGCAGAAAATTTTGGCGCAACTGCATAGAAAATTGGCTTTTACTCCTCCCGATACTTCTGCAAATTTTGTCAAGAGCCAAAATCAAATACCCACAACTCACGCTCAGACTTCGGTACCTTCCAGTTTCGTATATAATTTAGGGGCCGTTGCAAAGCCAAATTCCACTAAAAGTCCGCATGACTATTCTTATGTAAAATATGACTTAATAAGAATTACTATATTCACTCTGTTTGCTATTACCCTCCAAAGTGTGTTATATTTCCTGTTACGCACAAGGTGAAGCTAAATTAAACATAAGCGAAGCAATATGAAATTTTCGAAGATGACTATGTCATTCCGAGCGAAGCGAGGAATCTCTCAACTTGTTTGAGTGAATATCATCTCGCATTCGCGAGAGATCCCTCGTCGTTTTACTCCTCGGGATGACAATTGAGAATGTCATCTTGCGAGCTAGAAAATTTTATATGCAAGCTTTTTTAGAGAGGAGGTGAAGAAATTTATGGCATCAATGTATTGCGTAAAATGTCGTGCAAAAAGAGATGATCCAAATGCACAAAAAGTCACCATGAAAAACGGTAAACCGGCTTTGAAAGGAAAATGTCCCACATGTGGAACCGGTATGTACAAGATCGGTGGATAAGTTAGGCCAATTAGACTAATTAGTCAAATTTGTCAAAAAAGTCAAATAAAAACCCCTCTTTCACGGAGGGGTTTTGTTATTTTAACTCATTTGTCAACCACT